>CAZTGY010000086.1:0-9586 GCA_964613445.1 uncultured Chromatiaceae bacterium
ATCCCGATGACGGGATGGCCCTGTACGTGTCCTACGGTGACGTGATCTTCAACCGCTACATCCTCGACGCGCTCGGGGAGTGCGACGACGACGTCGCCATCGTCGTCGACACCGAATGGCGGGACTCCGTGAACCGGGGTCGCGCGGCGGACTACGTGACCTGCACCCAGCCCCATTCCCGGCGCACGTTCTACCAGCCGGCCTTCCTCGAGCGCGCCGCCGAAGACCTGCCCGAGGACCGGATCCACGGCGAGTGGATGGGCTTCCTGCGCGTGTCGTCCGCGGCGCTGCCACGCTTCCGCGCCGCGGTGGCGGCGCTGGCGGCGGACCCGGCCAACCGCCTCGCGAAGCTGCACCACCTCCTGTCGGACCTCGTCGCACGGGGCGAGCGGGTGCGGGTGCTGTACACGACGGGCCACTGGCTCGACGTGGACAGCCTCGAGGACGTGGTGGCGGCAGGCAGCTTCGCCTGAGCCACCCCTGGCCATGATCGACGCCGAGGCCTTCATCACGGCAGCCCGCCAGCGGGGCTTCGGGCTCTATGCCGGCGTGCCCTGCTCCTACCTCACGCCGTTCATCAACCACGCCATCGGTTCCCCGGCGCTGCGCTACGTGGGGGCGGCGAACGAGGGCGATGCCGTCGCCATCGGTGCCGGCGCGGAGCTGGGCGGGCAGCGCGCCGTCGTGATGTTCCAGAACTCGGGCCTCGGCAATGCCGTCAATCCGCTCACGTCGCTGACTTACACCTTCCGCCTGCCGGTGCTCCTCATCGTGACGTGGCGGGGCGAGCCGGGCGGGCACGCGGACGAGCCCCAGCACGAGTTGATGGGCGCCATCACGCCGCGGCTGCTCGAGCTGATGGAGATACCCTGGGCGCCGTTTCCCGGGAGCGAGGCGGAGATCGGTCCCGCCCTGGACCGGGCCGTGGCCCACATGGAGAAGGAGCGGCGGCCGTTCGCGCTCGTCATGCGCAAGGGTAGCGTGGCGGAGGCGACGCTGACCCCGGGCCCGGGGCGCGAGCCGCCCCCGGCGGTCGCCCGGGTGCCCCGCAAGGCACCGGTCGCGCAGCGTCACGCGATCCTGGCGGCCATCCGCGCCGCTGCCGGTGACCGGGACCTGCTGGTCGCCACCACGGGCTTCACCGGCCGGGAGCTCTACGCGCTGGGCGACACGCCGAACCAGCTGTACATGGTGGGCTCCATGGGCTGCGCCGTGAGCCTGGGGCTCGGCCTCGCCATCGCGCGGCCGGAACGGCGCGTCATTGCCATTGACGGCGACGGCGCCGCCCTGATGCGCCTCGGCGCGCTGGCCACCGTCGCCGCCGAGCGACCGCCCAACCTGCTGCACGTGCTCATCGACAACGGCCGGCACGAGTCCACCGGCGGCCAGGCGACCGTTTCCCCCGGCATCGATTTCTGCGCCATTGCCGCGGGGGCGGGCTATCGCTCGGTGGCGGCCGAGGCCGACCCTGCGGCTGTCGGCGCGGCGCTCGCGGACCGGGCCCCGGGCCTGCGCTTCCTCCACGTGCCGGTACTGCCCGGCGTGCCCGCAGGACTGCCGCGGCCGTCGCTGCCGCCGGCGGTGGTGGCGGAGCGCTTTCGCGCGGCGCTCGGTCCCGCAGAGTTGGGGCCCGTGGAGGCTGCCCCGTGACGCTCCGGCAGATCCTCCTGAACCCGGGCCCGGTCACGCTGACCGACCGGGTGCGCGCGGCCCTGACGCGGGGCGACTGGTGCCACCGGGAGCCGGAATTCGCCGCCTTGATTCAGGACATCAACCGGCGCCTGGTGCACGTCCACCCGGGGATGGCGGAGCGCTACCAGGCCGTCACGCTGGCAGGCTCGGGGACCGCCGCCGTCGAGGCCATGCTCGCCACCTTCGCGCCGGATGCCGGCTTGACGCTCGTCGTGGCCAACGGCGTGTACGGCGAGCGCATGGCCCGCATGCTGGACGCCCACGGCAAGCCCCGGAGGCTGGCGCGCCACGCCTGGACGGCGCCGGTCGACGTGGCGGCGGTGGCCGTGCAGCTGGACGCGGACCCGGCGATCACGCACCTGGCCCTGGTGCACCACGAGACGACGACCGGTCGCCTGAATGACCTGGCAACCCTTGGCGCGCTGTGCCGGGAGCGGGGCATCACGCTGCTCCTCGACGCCGTGAGCAGCTTCGGCGCCGAGCGGATCGACGCCCATGCCTGGAACCTCGGGGCGCTGGCCGGCACGGCCAACAAGTGCCTGCACGGCGTCGCCGGCCTGTCCTTCGTCCTGGCCCGGGACGACCTCTGGTCCGGCCCGGCCGGCAGGCCGGGCGGCCTGTACCTGGACCTGCGCGGTTACCACGGCACCCAGCACGGCGACGGCTTCTCGCCCTTCACCCTGCCGGTCCAGGTCGCGTTCGCCCTGCAGGAGGCCCTGGCGGAGCACGCGGAGCAGGGCGGCAGCGAGGCCCGCCGCCAGCTCTACGCCGCCCGGGCGGCGCGCATCGCCGGGACGCTCGGCGACGCCGGTGTCGCGACGTTGCTGTCCCCGGGCGACTACTCCTCGGTCCTCTGGTCCTGGCAGTTGCCGGCGGGCCTCGGCTACTCCCGCCTCCACGACGGGCTGAAGGCCGACGGCTTCGTCATCTACGCGGGGCAGGGCGACCTCGGGGCGCAGATCTTCAGGATCGCCCACATGGGTGACATCCGGCCGGCGGACCTGGACCGGCTGTGCGCGGCGCTCGGCCGGCACCTCGGCAGCGGCCGGTGAAGTCGGCCGTCATCCTGGCGGCCGGCCGCGGCACCCGTCTTGCCGGCCACGTCGGCGACTTCCCCAAGGGATTCCTGCGGCTGGGTGCACTGCCGATCATCGAGGAGTCCATCGACCGGCTCGTGCAGGCCGGCATCCGGGACGTGCTGATCGTGACCGGGCATGGCGCCGGCCACTACGAGGACCTGGCGCGCCGGCGCGCCGCCCTCGTGCGGACGGTGCACAACCCCCGGTTTGCGGACTCGGGCAGCATGTACTCCCTGTACTGCGCCCGGGGCGCCGTCACCGGGCCGTTCCTCCTGCTCGAGTCGGACCTGGTGTACGAGCCCCGGGCCCTGACCTGCCTGCTGGAACATCCGGCGGCCGACGCCATCCTCCTGTCGGGGCCGACCGGAGCGGGGGACGAGGTGTACGTGGAATGCCGGGACGGCGCCCTGGTGGACATGTCCAAGGACCGCGCGTCGCTGGGCCCCGGCGTGGCCGGGGAACTGGTCGGCATCTCGAAGGTCTCGGCGGCCCTGTATGCGCGGATGTGCAGCATTGCGGAACGGGCCTTCGCCACGTCCCTACGGTACGACTACGAAACCGATTGCCTGGTCGCCGCCGGGCGCGAAATGCCCGTCGCCTGCCCGGTCGTACCTGACCTGGTCTGGGGCGAGATCGACGATCCCTCCCACCTGGCCAGGGCCCGGGATACCGTCTACCCGGAGGTCCTTCGGCGCACCGGGGCCGGCGCGCCCCGGCCTGCGTTATGATGCGCGCCATGCACAAGTCACGACATGCGGCGCTGCTCGCCGCCGTGTTCTGCGGGCTGGCCGGCCTGGCCCCCGATGCCCAGGCCTACCTCGATCCCAGCACCGGCAGCATGATCCTGTCGGCGATCGTCGGCCTGTTCGCGACCATCGGCCTGGCCGTGAAGACCTACTGGTACAAGCTGAAGAACCTGGTCAGGCGCCGTCGCCCGGCGTCCACGTCCACGTCCACGTCCACGTCCACGTCCACGCCACCGTCCACGCCACCGTCCACGCCACAGTTCAGGCCGGCGGGCGACCCGACTCCCCAGGCGGGCGGGCAAGCGGGTCAGCCCAACCGGCTGTCCTAGGCCGGCGTTTCGGCCGGGCATGACCTGGTTCGGCGAGTGGCGGGCCTACCGGGCCTTCAGGCGCATTCCCCGCGCCGACCGGCGCATCGTGTTCCTCGCCGAAAGCCGCCAGGACTGGCACCACTTCGCGCCGGTCATCCGGCACCTGACGGACGTGCTGGGCGAGCCCGTGCTGTACGTGAGTTCGGATCCCGGGGACCCGGGGCTGCACCAGGCCAACGCGCTCATCCGCGGCTTCTGCGTGGGCAGGGGTTTCTGGCGCATCGCGTTCTGCCAGTTCCTCGCTGCCGACGTCCTGGTGACCCAGATCCTCGATTTCGGCAATCTCGAGCTGAAGCGCTCCGTGCACCCGGTGCACGTCGTCTACATGTTCCACTCGCTGATCAGCACGCACATGGCCGATCGCGCCAACTCCTTCGACAACTACGACTCCATCCTGTGCGCCGGGCCGCACCAGATGCGGGAGATCCGCCGGCGCGAGGAACTCCACGGGCTGCCGGCGAAACAACTGATCCCCCACGGGTACGGCCGCCTCGAGGAACTGCTGGCGCACCGCCGCGAGCCGCCCCGCATCGCCGACGACAGCGATATCCACGTGCTCCTGGCCCCCTCCTGGGGTGAGCAGACCATCCTGCCCGTGTGCGGCGGCCCGCTCGTCGCAACCTTGCTCGATGCGGGGTTCCGCGTGACGCTGCGGCCCCACTACCAGACGCGCTGGATGACCCCGGCGGTCATCGACGCGATCGCGGGCCGGCACCGGGACAACCCCCGCTTCCGGCTGATCGAGCAGATGGGGGAGAGCGATTCACTCTACGATTCCCACGTGATGATCACCGACTGGTCCGGGGCAGGGCAGGATTACGGCATGGGCCTGGAAAAGCCGGTGCTCTACATCGACGTGCCGCCCAAGGCCCGGAACGACACCTGGCCGGAGCTGGGCATGGAGCCCTTCGAGTCCTGGGTGCGCACCCGTCTCGGCGCGCTGCTCCCGCCCGAGGCCATCGGCGAGGCGCCGGCCCGCATCCGCGAGCTGGTCGCCGACCCGGCCCGGTTTCGCGCGGGCGTGGCCGCCCTGCGTTCCGGGTGGGTCTGCAACCTGGGGTCCAGCGGCCAGGCGGGGGCCGTCGCCATCGCGGGGATCGCCGCCGGTGCCCGGGGACGCCCCGGCGGATGACCCGCCGCGAGCTGTATCGCTGGGCCGGTTGGTTCGGCGCCGCCAATGCCGGGCTCTACCTGCTCGTGGCCCTGCGTTACCTGCCGGCCTGGTCCGGGCCGGCCGGAACCGGCCTGGACGCAGCGCTGGCCACGCTGTACGTCCTGCTGGCGATGGTCGGCCAGATGACGGAGCTGGCCATCGTGCTCCCGTTCCTGCTGGTCGCGCCCCTGATCGCCGTGTGGCCGGCACGCCGGGTGGTCACCGCGGTTGCCGTCCTGCTGGCCGCGACGGGCCTGGCACTGCTCGTGCTCGACTCCGGCGTGTTCGTGGAGCGGCGCTTCCATCTCAGTCTCTTCACGATGGCGCTCTTCCACGCCTCCACCTGGGCCTTCACGGGTGTCGTGTTCCTCATCGCCCTCGCCTTCGAGGCCCTGCTGGCGGGGAGCATCCGGCGCTGGCTCGCGCATCGCCCGGGCCCGGCCCGTGGCCGGCCCCTCGCTGCCGCGCTGCTGGCCTGCTGGCTCGCCAGCCAGGCCCTGCACGTCTGGGCGGACGCCGTGGGCTTCGTGCCCGTGACGCGCTTTACGGTGATGCTGCCCCTGTACTACCCGGTCCACGCCAAGCGCACGCTGGCGGAGCTGGGCTGGCTCGACCCGGACAGGGTGCAGCAGGCGCGCTTGCTCCGGCAGGGCGGCGCCGGCGCGACCGGCGACCTGCGCTACCCGCTCCGGCCGCTCCAGTGCCCGGCTCCCGTGGGGACGACCCCGAACGTCCTGTGGATACTCGTCGACGCGCTTCGCCCGGACGCCATCGACCCGGTTGCCACGCCTTCCCTGGCTGCCTTCCGGGACGCAGGGCAGGATTTCGCCAACCACTGGAGCGGCGGCAACTCGTCGCGCATGGGCCTGTTCTCCATGTTCTATGGCCTGCCCAGCACCTACTGGCAGTCCTTCTACGACATCCAGCGGCCGCCCGTGCTCCTCGACCAGTTCCGCCGCCGCGGTTTTGCCCTGATGACGTCGAGCGCCGTCGGTTACGGCAGCCCGACGCTGATCGACCGCACGGTCTTCGCCGGCGTACCGGGCCTTAAGCCCGAGGCCGATGCCACCGGACCGGAGAAGAACCGTGCGGTGACCGCCGACTGGCTGCAGTGGCTCGGCGCCCGGCAGGACGAGGGGGCTGCGGCCGGACCGTTCTTCGCCTTCCTCTACTACGACCCGCCGTTCAGCGGGGAGGGCACGGCCAACCCGCCGCCGGACCAGCGTTACGTGTCGAGCGTCAAGGCCCGCGGGCGCTGGCTCCAGTACCGGAGCGGCGTGCACATGGTGGACGGCGAGGTGGCCCGGGTGCTGGCGGCCCTCGATTCCGCCGGCCTGCGGGACAGCACGCTGGTGCTGATCACCAGCGATCACGGCTACGAGTTCGATGACCTCGGCCTCGGCTATTATGGTCATGCCGGCAATTTCGGGCCCTACCAGCTCCGGTCCACCCTGCTCATGCAATGGCCCGGCAGGCCGGCGCGCCGGTACGAGCACCGGACCGCACACCAGGACCTGCCAGCGACGCTCCTCAAGGAACTGTTCGGCTGCACCAATTCGCCGGCCGACTACGGCGCGGGCCACAACCTGTTCGACGGCGTGTCCTGGGACTGGATCATCGCCGGCAGCTATCACGACCACGCCATCGTCGAGCCCAAGCGGGTCATGGTGACGGAGCCCGGCGGGTTTGCGGAGGTCCTGGGGCCCGACTACCGCCCGCCCGCGGACGCCCGGCTGGATGCCGGATTGATCGAGGATGCCATGCACGAGATGCGGCGCTTCTACCAATGAGGTGGCCTGCGAAGCTGCCGTCGGTCCCGGCGCTCGCCCTGGCGGTCGCCACGGCGCTGGGGCCGGCCAACACGCTGGCCGCCGCCGTCGCCCTGGCCGGCGAACGCCAGCAGGTGCTGATCAACCTCGTCGGCGGGCTTCCCGGCCGGTGGGAGGGCTGCCGCGCGGTCTGCGTCCCGGGCGAGGACCCGGAGACGCTGCTCGGCCCGGCGGCGGGCCATTCCCGGCTGGCCTGGGAGGTGCCCGGGGACGAGGCGGCAACCCGCCGCCTCGAGAACCTGGAATACGGCCGGGACGTCCGCCAGTCCGGCGGTGGCAGCGCCCTGATCCTGACGTCGCGGGAGCCCTTCGGCGGCATTCGCCTCGTGCATCGCTACCGGCTCGACGGCCAGGGCAGGACCCTGTCGGCGTCCATCCAGGTTCCCGCCGGCGCCCGCCTGGTGCTCGCCGGCGGTCCGGCGCTGGCCGGCGAGCCGCTTCCCGGGCTCGGCAGCATCTACTCGGCCAGCCGCGCGGTGCTCGTCAATGCCGCGGGGCAATTCACGCTCGGTGACGACGAGGCGCGGCCGGGCGGGCGCGTGCTGCCGGCGGGCGAGTGGGCCGGACTGCGGGGCCGGTTCTGGGCGGTACTCCTGCGGGCCGACGCCCCGCTGCGGCTGGCCGTGTCGGCGCCCGAACCGAACGCACCCATCCTCGCCGTGGGCCGCGACAGCGCCGGCTCGGGCAGCGTCGCGCTGGAGTTCTACGGCGGCCCGTTGACGCCGGCGGAACTCGGCGCGGCGGCTCCCGAGCTGGGCGGGATGCTCTACGCCAGCCTCTGGGGCTGGCTGCGCGGGCTCGCCGCCGGCCTGCGGGCCATCCTGGACTTCTGGCAGGGCCTCGTTGGGAACTGGGGGCTCGCCATCGTGCTGCTGTCCCTCTCCGTCAAGGTGCTGATGTGGCCGCTCACGTGGCTCGCCGAGCGCTGGCAGGCCGACGTGAATCGGCAGCACAGCCTGCTGGCCCCCGAGCTGGCGGCCATCAAGCGCGATTACACGGGCGAGGAAGCCCACAGCCGGACCCTGGAGGCCTACCGCAGGCACGGCGTCAGCCAGTTCTACACGCTGAAGAGCCTGGCCGGATTCCTCGTCCAGATCCCGGTGTTCATCGCCGCCTTCGACATGCTGGGCGAGAACTTCGCGCTCGCCGGCGCGCCCTTCCTGTGGGTGCAGGACCTCTCGCTGCCCGACCGGGTGGCGGCACTGCCCGGGGTGCTGCCCTTCTTCGGCGGGCACCTGAACCTGCTGCCGGTGCTGATGACCGTGTTCACCATCCTTGCCGCGCGCCTGCAGGAGGACGCGAGCCTGGCGCCCGGACTGCGGGCGGGCCAGCGGTTGCGGCTGTACGGGATGGGCGCGCTGTTCTTCGTCCTGCTGTACGCGTTCCCGGCGGGCATGGTGCTGTACTGGACGACCAACAACCTGCTGCACCTGGCGAAGATACTGCTGGGCCGGGCCGTGGGCACTGGCCGTCGCCAGCCCGAAGGGGCCTGAAGGTGAGCGCATCGGCGACCCGGGCGTCCGCGCAATCCCCATCAGGGGCGAGGGCCGCGTCCGCCGGCAGCCCGGTGCAGCCGCGGCACTTCGAGACCGTGATCATCGGGTCGGGGTTCTCCGGGCTGCTGGCGGCCATCCGCCTGCAGAAGAAGCAATGCAACGACTTTGTCCTGCTGGAAAGGAGTCCCGAGCTGGGCGGCACCTGGCAGGTCAACTCCTATCCCGGGGCCGAGGTCGATGTTCCAACCAGCCTCTACTGCATCTCGTTCATACCCTGGCCGTTCAGGAAATCCTTCGCCCCGCAGAGCGAATTGCTCGCCTACACGAACCACGTCATCGACAGCTTTGGCTTGCGCAGGCATGCGCGCACGAACCAGGCCGTGACCCGGCTCGCCTTCGACGAGCGCGAATTCCTGTGGCACGTGGAGACCGGGTCCGGCGAGAGATATACCGCCCGCTTCGTGATCGACACCAGCGGGGTGCTGGCGAACCCGCACATCCCCCGGATCAGGGGCGCGGAAACCTTCGCGGGACCGATGTTCCACTCCGGGCACTGGGATCACTCCGTGGCCTATGCGGGAAAACGCGTCGGGGTGATCGGCTCGGGATGTTCGGCAGCCCAGATCGTGCCGGCCATTGCCGGCAAGGTATCCCGGTTGACCCTGTTCATGGGCAAGGCGCAATGGATTCTCCCGCGCTCCGACCGGCATTACGGCGCCCTCGAGCGTCGTGTCCGGACGCTCCCGGGCATCCGGCACCTCATCCGCCTGCTCGTCTTTGCCTTCTATGACCTCCGGTTCGTCGCCTTTCGCCGCTATCCGGGACTATCCGGGATCAGCCGGCTGATGAAGGGCCACTACCGGAGAAGATTGGAAGAGCACCTGGACAGGTACATCAGGGACGACAAGGTACGGCAGCACATGCTGCCCGACTACGAGATGGGCTGCCGGCGGGTCATACCGACCAACACCTATCTCCCCGCGCTGTCCCGCGACAATGTCGACGTGGAGATCGGCGGGATCGAATGCATCACGCCCCGGGGCATCAGGACGAAGGACGGGAAGGATATCCCGCTGGACGTGATCGTCTATGCCACGGGGTACTTTGCCTATTCGGACATGAAGCAGGCGCTGACGTTCGAGGTGCAGGGGCTGGATGGCCGCAGCCTCAACAGCGAGTGGGAGAAGGAGGCGGTCTCTTACAAGGGCATCACCGTGGCC
>CAZTGY010000087.1:0-9537 GCA_964613445.1 uncultured Chromatiaceae bacterium
CGTGGCCGACGCGGATGCGCACGGCCTCGCACAGGATCACGGTGGGCCACACCCAGCGCCCTTCCAACTGCACGCGCAGCTGTTCGGCGACCGGCTCGACCCGTACCGCTTCTTCCTCCAGGAAGCGCACATGGCGCTGGGCCCAATGGTCGAGATGCAGGCCGATCCAGTCGAAGACCAGATAGCCCTTGGCCCGGGCCAGCATCCAGCGCGCCGCGTTGTCCTCGCCCATCCAGTTGAGCGAAACCAGCTGCACCGCGCCGCTTTCGATGGTTTGGCGGGTGGGGGCCACGGCCACTTGCCGGACATAGTCGCGGCTGTCGTCCTGGATCGGGTAGCCGACGATGTCGTCAAACAACCCGGCCGGCAGCACGTCGAGGTCGTTCAACATATCCACTTGCCCCGAGCCCCGCATCGCTGCGTAGTAGATCTCGACGAAGCGGTCGGGCGGCAACTGCATCTTGGCCACTTCCAGGGTCCGGCGCCAGCAGGCTTTCAGCTCGGCATCGATGCGTTTGCTCTGCACGTCCTCGTCGATCAGCTTGTCGCGATCCGGCAGGCGCGCGGTGAACTGGCGCGAGTCCAGGTGCACGACATTGACCTTGTCGAGCAGGCAGTAGGTCGGCTTCATGACGCAGAAGCCCTGCAGGAACACCATCGTCTCGTAGCTGTTCTTGCCGTCGCGCGTGCCGGCGAGGTGGACTGCGCCTATCGGGCTCGGCATCGTCGCGAGATTCGCCTGCGCAAAACGGCGCACGAGCGGCTTGCCGTTGAACAGCGCCGGCACCGGAAAACCCAGGCACAAGGTCTCGATGCGGTTGCCCAGGTCGGGCAGGTCGACGCCGTGCAGCTCGATCCGCGTGCCGGAGACCGTCTCCGCGATGGCTTCCACGTCGATCGACGCCTTGGCCAGTGCCGCAGCGGTATCGATATCGACCCGCTGGTGGTTCGAGGCGACGATGCAGCGCGTGGCGGCATAGAGGCACTTCGAGAAACCCACACCGAACGGGCGCTCCTCGGCGGCGGTGGTCGCATCCCAGCCCGACTCGTGGAAGCTCAGGAGCTTCTGGAAGTCGTCCAGGCCGCAGCCATCGTCCTGCACCCGCAGTACCTGGGCGGCGGCGTCGTAATCGATCTCGATTCGCGTCGCGCCGGCGCGGCGGGCGTTCTGCAACAGCTCGGAGACGAGCGTGAAGCGATCGGTGAAAGCGTAGCGCTGGTTGCGCAGCGCGCCATCCTCATTGATTCGAACCTGTATCTGCATGATGTGCTCCATGAGTGCAGACGGAACCCGGCCCCGGCGGGACGGGCCCGCCAAGGGGGAAGAACACCTGCTCAGCCGATGCGGCCAACCGGTGGAGTGAATAACTGGCCGGCGGCCAGGGCCTCGATCAGGCTGTGCCCGAGGAACTCCCGGGGCAGCAGGTGCTGGGTGCTGAGAACACGGCCCTCGACATCGAGCCGCTCGACCTTCAAGCCGATCGGATGCCAGTGCACCCGGTAGGTCAGCCAGTCGGCGCCGGCGATGACGAAGGTGCGGCCGGCGTGGCCGGTGAGGACTTCGCTTTCCTTGACCAGGAACTCGATGTCTTCTGCTGCCTGGACGGTCAGGAGGCTCGGTCCAGCGAGGGTGATGCGTGCTTGGGCTGACATGGCGGCCTCCTCACATCGAGCGCGGCCAGCAACGGCTGTTATCCGGCCGGCTGCGCTCCGCGCCTTGGTTTGGTGGATTGGGGGACGGATTGCTGATCGGCTGCGCAGGTACGCGGACCGGCGGCATCGATGTTAGGCATTCGGCATGCTGTCGTTCCTGCGTAATCTGTTCCAGCAATACCGCATCCTCATAGTCCAGGCGTCCCGCGATGCCGTAGGCGATGAAGATCGCCATCAGGCAGAGGACATCCTTGAAAGCGGTCATGACGACTCCTTGAATGGGGCGGGCCTTTCGCATTGGCGAAGAAGGCCCGCAATTGGAGAACGGATCAGGCGAACAGGTCGCCCTGCACGGACATCCGCTTGACCTGCTCGTTGATCCACTGGGGGTTCTTGGCCAGCCGCGCCTCGACCCATTCGGGATTTCGTACGACCGCGTCGCGCACCCAGGCGGGATAGCGCGCCAGGGTGGCTTCGAGCCAGGCCCTCAGCCCATGTCGGATGTGCTCGCGCACTTCCTCCGCGTCGACCCGACCGCAATAGGCGATCGGCGACAGCGGGCTGCAGCCGACGACGCGCAGGCAACTCACAAACGAGAACGGCAGGCCGTCCTTCTCGCGCTCGGCGAAGACCCAGCGCAAGGTGTCGAACTTCTCTTCCAGCGGTGTCGTGGGATCGGCCAATTGGCTGACCTCCTGCAGCAGGCGCCAGTGGAGGAAGACGACGTCCTCCTCGCTCCACTCGACGGGTGAGTCCTCGTCCTCGAGCAGGCTGTCCAGGGCTGCGCGATCGGGGATCGCCGCCGGACGGTGGCTCGATGCCGCGGGGCAGGGTGGTAACGCAGGCCCCATGGGTGCGGGGCGGGCGACTCGGGAAGAGAACGTGGATCGGCTCGGGTTCAGCATCGTTGTCTCCAGGGAAGAGCAGGAGGCAACGCGCACCACGACTGGAGGCGTAAGCCCCCAGGGGGTGATGAACGGCCGGCCCGGAACGGACCGGGTCGGTGCTACGGGGAAAGACTCCAGGGCTGGCGGGAACGGACGGCGTGAGCCGCCAGGATCGGTGTGCCAGCTACCGATCGAGGAAGGCTTTCGGGGGAAGGGCGTCCGGGAAACGCAGGGAACGACGCCTCGCCCCTGCCTCGAAAGCTCGCCTCGATGGCATGGACGCGACTGGCACCGCAAGCGGTGCCGACAAGATCGGCGCACGCGGCACCGGACAAGACCGGTGGCCTACGCGAAAGACGGGAAACTCCAGGGCTTGCCTTGTTTGAATGCAGGGCCAGCTGCTGCATGACGTCAAAGTAGTCGCGCCGGATGGCCAGGTCAATACCGAAAACCGACCCAAATCGAGGCCGATGCCGAAAGCCCCCTCAGGCGACGGCCATTCCCGGTGGCGAATGCAGATGCCGGCGCGGATGATCACTCCGAACGCGGTATTTGGAGGAGCGGGGCATGTCGGAGATCCAGATCGTCAAGGTGGACCAGGGTGGCGTCAATGCCCGCATCCTCGCCAAGGAGGCCAAGGCCGACTTCCGGCGCGTCGAGGCGGCTAGCCTGAAGATCCCGACCCGCTTCACGAGCGCCGAGGGCAAGCGCTTCTTCGCGCGGCTCTTCAACACGCTGCAGCTCAACACCCACTTCATCTCGGTGATTGCCCGCACGCGGCTCGACCACGCGGACGTCGCCAAGGTCGAGGACACCATCCGCGCCCAGATGGATGCGGTGACCGCAAACCTCAACCAGGCCATCGACGGCGCCGAGGCGCTATTCAAGGCGCACGGCATCACCAGCTCCGCGACCTACGACACCGTGCCGCTGGATGTGGACGTCCATGTGCTGTCGTCGATCGGTCGACGATTCCTGGAGGTGCTGGGCAAGCTCGACCAACTGATGCCCTTGCTGCAGACCCTGGAGATCCACGAGGTGATCACCACCCAGGCGGTGGATATCCAGCGCGCCAGTCTTAAGCGCCAGGTGCGCGACGTCGCCAATGGCGCGCGCAACTTCGCGATGGGGCTGCGGCGACGGATGAACGCCCTGGACGCGCGCGCGGGGGAGGACCGTAGCGAGGAAGTCCAAAAAGAGGCCGTTACCGTGGGCGTCGCGGATGGCGCGGACGAACCGGGAGCGGAGCCCGACGCAACGCTCGATGCGATCGATGTGAGCGCCGATGCACAGCCAGAAGCCCCAGAGAGCATCTCGCCTTCGGTGGGCGACTGAGCTTCGGTTGGCGCATCCCGATCGGGGCCGATTTGTCACTGCCCACCTTGGGGATCAACAAAGATGACGATAAGCAAAACCACATAAGAACCCCTGTTTCGATAGTCCAGTGACCGTCATTCTTGTTGAGTGAAAGGACAACATGATGGCGGTGAAGAAGAAAGAGTCCGCCCGTCTGGCGAAGCGACTTGGGGGCAACCTCTCCGAGCGGCGCAAACAGCTGGGATGGACACAGGAGATGGTTGCGGAGCGGGTCGGCGTCGACGCCGAAACCATCTCGCGCATCGAGCGCGGCGCCCATCTGCCGTCCCTGCCGACGCTGGACCGGCTTGCGGGGGCGCTTCAATGTTCGGCTGGCGACCTGTTATCGACGGAAGGACCCGAAGAGGTCAGCGAAGCGGCGACCTTTGGCGCATGGATTTCCGAACTCGGGGCTGACGACCGGGCATTCGTCATGTCGGTCGTGCGGAGCTGCTGTGAATACCTGGGCAGCCGCTCGAGGTAAGAGATCGTCCCTCCCACGGAGGAGGAAAAGGGCCGTCTGGCCAAGTTTCGTGCGCGAAACCCTCGCGGCGCTCTCCCCGCGGTGCGACTTCCAATCGGACTTCAAGACGCCCTACGAGAGCAGGAGGGAATCATGACCCTATCCGCCACGGCGAGCTTGAGTCGGATCGGCTTCGCCCGCGATCCGATGTCTGGGCCGCAACCTTGATTCCGGCGTGCCGGAATGGCTTCGGCATCGGTGCCAGCTCCAATCCCCGGCGTGTGCGGTCCCTTTCGGCTGGCACATCCCGGCAAACCTTGTGTCGGCCCACGGACCTCAATATCGTACCAACAGGCTCCACCTCGGGCTGACCCGACGCCGTGGGAGTTCGCACCGCTCTCGTGGCGGCGTCGCAGTCGTTACCTGCCTGTTGCCCGACGATCCGCTGTCGCGCGTGCTGCGCGGTCCAGATGCGGCTCGCTTGATTTTTCCCGAGCCGAACGACCTTGGCCGTCCGGCGGCGGGATTCCCTTTCCGGCTCATTCTTCCATGCCGCGCGACCGGGGCGCCCGTGGCATGTCGTCGAGTTCTGCGTTCCCTATCGGCCCGCGCCATTCTGACCTAGCGGGGCCGCAACCGAGCAGGTCATACCCCTTACCGGCACCCGCCGTGACGAGGTCCGATCATGCCCACCATCCGTTCCCGCGTCGCCGCGATGGCAGCGACTCCCATTGCTCCTCTGGCCACGCCTGCCGCTCCGGTTCCGACCCGGACGCTGCCCGAGACCGGCTTCCTGCGGCAGCCGCAGGTGCTGGCCTTCGTTCCCATCTCCAAATCGACCCTCTGGCGCCGCATCCAGGCGCGCACCTTCCCCGCACCGGTCAAGCTCTCGGAGCGGGTGACCGTCTGGCGTGCCGAAGACATCCGCCGCTGGATCGCGCAGCAAGGCCAGCCCGGCTGACGGGCGAGGCCAGCTGCGGGGATCCACTCGGCGTGGTCCGGCGGCACTGCTCGCGGATCGACCAGGCGGGCGCCGGCCCGCCGCACGCACGGCGCGTGCTTTTTCCAGGTCCGGACGGTCCGTGCTTCAGCGAAGGCGCTGCCGTTGGCCTGATGACGAAATCCCGCGCCCTTCCCGGCGATTTCGCCTGGCGAAAGGCGGTGTCTGCGCCCGAACATTCGGGCTATGACGATCGAGCAATGATGGGAGAGGCAAGTCATGCAAGACGATCAGGAGGTCAGCAAGCACCACGAGAACGCGCTGCAATCGGTCGAGATGCTCCGCGCCGTCGTCGGCGGTGAAACCTACGAGGCGGTGGCCGCGCGCTTCAGCGTCTCACGCACGGCGGTCGAGCGACGCATCAAATCTGTCGCGGTCCAGCTCACCCAAGTCGTGGGCGTCGACGGCCTCAAGGAAGAAGGGGCCGCCTTCGTGCGGCGATTGCGCCTGCATCGGGAGGCCATCCTGGTCGCGCTGGAAGGTTTCGAGCCCCAGCCGCCGGTCGGCGCCCGTCCGGCACGGGTATTGTCGGCGGCGGAAGTGACCCAGGGGGCCGTGCGCATCAAGGGCCGAACCAGCCGTACCTGGCACGACTTGGCCCTCTACTACATGCTGTTCGCCACCGGCCTGCGCCCCCTCGAGATCGCCCGGCTCGAAGTGCGCGACTACCTGCTTGCCGACGGCAGCGTGTGCCGGGAATCGGAATTGCGCGCCGAAGCCGCCATCAACGGCAAGGCGAGGCCACTCTACTTCAGCAGCAGTCGGCTCGACGATGCGTTGGCCGCCTACTTCCGCGAGCGGCGCGACGGCGGGCATCGGCTGGGCGAGCCCGACCGCTACCGCGGCCTCGACCCCGAAAGCCGGCTGTTCCTTTCCCCGGGCGGCGAGCCCTACCGGATCGCGCCCAACAACGGCGCACCGGGGCAGAACCGCTATGTCTGCCGGGCACTGCTCGAGATCTACCGCAAGTTGTTCCGCTACGCGGAACTCAAGGGTCTGAGCGCCCAGTCGGCGCGTCTCACCGTGATTTCCCGGATGTATGAGCGCGGGGCCGACGAGGATCAGGTGGGCACGATCCTGGGGATCGGCGAGCGCAGTGCAGTGCGGGAGCTGCTGCCGCGGCCCAAGCCGACGCTGGCGGAACTGCTCGACGAGCTGGTCTGAACCGGCGATGGAAACCCAGCGCTTTGCCATCAAGGGACGGGTCATCGCCGTCGACGATCCGCAACTGCAGGTCGCGCTCGCCCAGGTCTACGACACGCCCGAGCGGCCGCGCTGCCTGTGCGTGCCGGGCGGCGTCGAGATGTACGTGGCATTGCACCGCCAGTTCGTGGTCAAGCGCATGCCGGACAGCGGCAGCAACCACCATCCGGGGTGTCCGTCCTACGAGCCTGAGTTCCAGCAATCGGGGCTCGGCGAGCTGGTCGGGGAGGCGGTGCTGGAATCGGAATCGGGCCGCGTCGAGCTGCGCGTGGATTTCCCCTGGACCCGGGTGCCCGGGCGCGGCGTCCCGCGCGGCGAACCGCAAGACGTGTCTGAGGTCGGCGTGCCCGGGCGGCGCATGACCTTGCGGGCGCTGATGCACTTTCTCTTCGAGCGCGCCGGCTTCAACCGCTGGAGCCCGGCGATGGCGGGCAAACGCAACCAGGGCGTGGTGCGCAAGTACCTGCTGGAGGCGGCCGAGGAGATCATGGTCAAGGGCGTGCCGCTGGCCGAACGCCTGTACGTGCCCGAACCCTTCAACGAGAGCGTCAAGGCCGAGGCCGCCCAGCGCCGACGCGAGAAACTGGCGGTGCTGCGCCCCAAGGATGGGCAAACGCCCCTGGCCATCGTGATCGGCGAGTTGAAGGCGAGCGAGGCGACGGGCCAGGGACGCCGGGTCTGGATCCGACACATGCCGGATGCGCCGCTGCTGATCGCCAGCAAGAGCTGGGAGCGCATCGAGCGGGTCTTCGCTCAGCTGTTCGAGGCTCGAGATGCGGACACCGGCCGCCCGATCCGCCTCGTCCTAGCGGCACTCATCCGCGCCCGCCGCGAATACACCTATGAGATCGACGCGGCGAGCCTGATGCTGGCGAGCGAGCACTGGATTCCAATCGAAGGCGTGCATGAACTGCCGCTGATCGACACTCTGGTGGCCCAGCACCGCCGCTTCGTCAAGCCGCTGCGCTACGACGCCCGGAGCGTGGCAGCCTTTCCGAATGCCCTGCTGCTGGATACTGGGCCAGCACCGATGCAGTTGCACGTGGTCAGCGCCTTCATGGACGCCAAGGAGCGGGTTGCCAAGGAGAAGGCTATCGCGTCGGGGAAACTGGATGCCTGGGTATGGTGGACCGATCAGCCGATGCCCGCCTTTCCTGCAGGGGCTCCGGAGCGCTGACGGGGTATCGCCCGGCAAGACGATACCCGCCGCACCTTAACGGTCCCGCATGGTTTCGAACCGACGAGCGGCTTCTCGCCGCGCCACAGCGTGCTGCTCCGCGCTGATGTCCGGAACGTCGGTGCCACCGATTGCGAAGAGGTTGCCAGGAATGTCGTCGTCCGCGGGCGACCCGTCTTCGTAAACCGCTTCCATCCTCGTCAGGTCGGTGCCGCACAGTTCTGCCAGGTGGACCCAGGTCCATGCCTCGACGGGGTCCGGTTCGAAGTCCTCGGCTAGGCGGCGCATGGCTTCGACATCGCCCGCGAGGGCAGCCTGTCTCAGCAGGGGAAGTACAGTGGCACTGGTTCCCAATTGGTCAGCCAGGTCGAGCAGGCGGGTCGCATCTTCCGGCTCCGCCAAGGATTGGGCGTGTCGGAAGTCCGCTTCTTCGCCGGTGAGCTCTGCCCAGGCCAGCGCCGCATCCGATCGCCCGAGCCGGGCTGCCGCGGCCAGGTGCTGGCGGTATTGATCGACCTGCACGAGGGCGGCGGCGTAGTCGTCGGCCCATTCCTTCTCGGGGCCATCGAGTCGGCGACCTGCGAGTTGCTGCCGGTACCAGTGGCCGTCCCGGTCTTCCGGGGGTTCGCATTCCAGCAGCAAGGCGAGGGCGTAGTGCGCATCGGCATGATCCTTGGCCGCCAACTGTTTCAGCGCGTCGATTAGCAGGGGCGAGTCGAGATCGAGGTCCGGCGCGTCTTGCGAAGGGGATGCTTGGTCGATGCCAACGTCGTCTGGCATCTCTTCGTCGTCGAATTCCCACCCGGCTGCATCGCCTGCGACCAGCTGCACCAGGTATTTGACATCGACGGCGACCAACCGATGGGTCTCGGCCAGCGCGGTGATGGTTTCCACGATGCGTTGGCTCTCTGCGGTGGGATAGCCCAAGGCCAAGCAGCGCTTGGATAACCGGGTCAAGTCATCGCTGGTGAACTTCCACGTCTGCCGTACCTGACCGATGACGGCATCAGCCGCGAGCGCCGCATGGGAGTTGAAGCCCAGCAGCGCGGCGAGCAGTTCGTAGAGGTGGGTACGACGGACGGCGATCCCGTGCTGGTCGCGAAGTTGGGTGTGTGTGTCGAAGCACAGCTGTTTGATGCTCATGGCAGTAACTCCTCAGTAACCAAGGCGGGTCGGACTATGCGCACACGTTTAATGCCGACGCACCCGGTGTCGAGGTGTCGCTGAACATGAGGATCGGTAAGGAAGGCCTTCTTTTGCTCGTGTGCAAGCAAGGCGGGCGCCGGGGTCCATTGTATCTATCAAGCATGGTGCACGTAAACGCCTGCGGTTCGGCGCGGGGTTGAAGCGCGGGGAAGTCGCGAGAGCATGAATCATCGGAATGTCCCGATATTCATGGAGGAGCCCCGTCATGGCCCATCCCAACGCACACCCCGTCATCGCCGTGCAGGGCGGCGGTGCTCCGGCCGCGCCGACCCTGCTGGGGCAAGGCCCGGCCCGCATTCCCACCGGCGGCAAGATCCGCGCCGGCATCAAGGTGCTCACGAAGAAGGCCGCCGACGAGCCCCAGGCCCAGGCGATCTACGCACAGGGCGTGGCCGCGGGCCACTCCTTCGAGCAGATCGAGCGCGCCATCACCGAGGTCCTACCCAACCTCAAGACGCCGCTGGTGCCGCGCAATGTGCCGTGGTTCACCGTTCGGGCGCAGGATTTCCCCAATCCCGAGATCGCCCGGGAGATTCTGGACGCCTACGGCGAGGACAGGGGTGAAGGCCGGCGCCTGTACCGCTTCCCGGTG
>CAZTGY010000088.1:0-9514 GCA_964613445.1 uncultured Chromatiaceae bacterium
CATGCGGATGCGCTGGACCAGCTTTCGCTCCAGCTCCTCGTCACCGAGCTCGCTGGACACCACCTCCACCGCCGACACCTGGCCTGACGGCTCGATGGTCAGCTTCAGCACCAGCTTGCCCTGGAGGGACGGGTTGCTGCGCAACGCCCGGTTGTAGAGCGCGTAGATCGCGCCCTTGTTCTGGTCGAAGACCATCTCGATCTCTTCGCGGCTGCGGCCGGCCTTGCCGGTCGACGATGCCGGCGCGTCCGGCCCGCTGGCAATGCTGGCCACGGCGCTCTGCACCTGCGTCGTCCCGCGGGCATTCAGGCCGGCGCCACCCGTGTTGCGGCTCATGGCTGCCGTGTTGATGCCGCCGCTGCCCTTGCCCACCCGGGAGGTCAGCAGCGAACGCTCGTTCCGCGTGGCTTCACCCACCGCGCCGGTCACCGCCTGGGCGCCAGCAAGGTTGGTGACCGCCTGGTCGTCACGCAGGTCCGCCAGCTCGTCGGCGAACGCCAGGAGTCCCGACTTCTGCGCCTTCTCCCGCGCCTGCTTCCGGCGGTCGACGGGCACGGGCTCGGGCTTCACGTCCGCCTTCGGCACCGGCTTGGGCTCGACCTTGGCCACTTCCGGCACGGGCTTCGGCTCGACGACCGGCTCCACCTTGGGCGGGGGCACCGGCTTCGGCTGCTCGACGAGCAGCTGCACGACACGGTCCGGGATTTCCGGCGCGCGGGTCAGGTCCGGCTCGGGGACCGGCATCAGCGGAATGAGGATGCCGAATACGACATAGGCGATGAAGCAGTTGCGGAGGACCTTGCGGAAGAACTCCTCCGATTCCGACCCCGGCGACCAGGGCAGCTCGTAGAGCCGGTAGTAGGGCAGCGCCGCGGTGCTCATGCAGTGGCCCCCGCCGCCGGCGCAGATCGCTCCTTCTCGAACACGGCCAGGGAGACCTTGCCGAAGTCGGCATCCGTGCAGGTGGCCATGACCTTCTTCAGTACGGCGTAGGGCGTGCTCTTGTCACCCATGATGGTCACCTCCCGGCTCGCCACCTCGGCATCCGAGCCGCGGATGGCCGGGCCCTGCAGCACGCGACTGCCCTGCTGGGCCAGTGCGGCCTTGAGGGCGGGAATGACGTTCCCGTCGATGGCCTTGATCTCGGCCAGGGTCGCGACGGGCTTGCCATCGACGAACAGCGTGTCACGCGTCAGCATCACGACGAGCGTCTCGCGGGGCTTCAGCTCGGAGACCGACTGTGGGATGGAGATGTTCTTCGTATTGGGCAGGATCTCCACGTCGGCGGTGTGCAGCAGCAGGAACACGACGAGGATGGTCAACATGTCGATGAAGGGCACCAGCGCCAGGTGCCCGTCGGGCTTGCCGTTGCGCTCGTGACGACGCTTGAGTCGGGTCGGTGTCATGTCGGCGCGTCTCCCACGGAAATCTCGGGAAAGAGTTCAGCCTGCGCCTGGCCCGTTCCGGACGGCAGCACCCGGACGCGCACCGTGTCCATGACCTGCACCAGCACGTCGTAGGAGATATCCGGGGCCATGAGGATGGTGGCGGCCTGGTTGTCGGGGAACTTCGCCTTCACCCGCTCGAGGTAGCTGCCGAGCTGGTCGAAATCGTAACCCGCCGCCGTATTAGGCAGGCTCTGCAATACGCCCGTGGCACGGTCCGCCACTTCGATCGACTTGTCGCGGACGATCACCTCGAGCTGCAGTCCTTCCGGCAGGTCCGGCACGCCGGCAGCGCTGCCCGGCAGGTTCAACTCGAGGACGTTGGTCTTCGAAAAGACGGCCGTGAAGATCAGGAAGAACACGAGGATGACCATCATGTCGATCATCGGCACCATGTTCAGGTCATGCCGGCCGCGCAGGCGGGCGTGGTGCCGCCGCACGCGGCGGACGCTCTTGGAGGCTTTCATGGCTTCCGGCTTTCCCTCGCAGCGCCGGTCAGGCGAGGCCCCGGGCCGTGGCAGGGGCGGCAGCCCGGCCGGCGGCCGGCGCCGGTGCCGCGGGCGCCTTGCCAGCGTCGGCCGGGGAGCGCTCCGTCACCGCGTTCAGGAACTTGAGCGCGGCAATTTCCAGGCTGTCGATCAGGCCGGTGGTCTTCGCCTCCAGGAACATGTGGGCCATCAGCAGCGTGATGGCCACGATCAGGCCGCCTGCCGTGTTGTTCATCGCCACGGAGATGCTGGCGGCGAGCAGGCTGGCCTTCTCGGCCGGGTTGGCCGTGGCGATGGCGCCGAAGGCGGCGATCAGGCCAGCCACCGTGCCCAGCAGCCCGATGAGCATGCCGACATTCGCGAGTGACGACAGGTAGTGGGTGCGCTTCTCGAGCTTGGGAATGATCTCGAGCAGGCTCTCCTCCATGGCCTTCTCCAGGTCATCCCGCCGGTGGGTTACCTTGGTGCGGGCCAGGCCATAGCTCAGGACGGTGCCGAGCGCCGTGCCCGACCTGGCAGCCACGTTGGCGGCCTCGGTGAAGTTGCCCGCCTTCAGGCAGGGCGTGATCTTCTCCCACAGGTGCCGGTTCGAGATGCTGGCCTTCGTCAGCACCACGAAGCGCTCGATGGCGATGGCAATGCCGACCACGAACAAGGCCGCCATGAAGTACAGGAATATCCCGCCTTCCTGGAAGAAATTCACGATGAGTGTGTACGCGTCCATGATCCTCAGTACCTCCAGCCCATAATTCGTACCCGTTTCGGGTGCCCGCAGCGTCGCGGTCCACGGCTCGTGCCGTGGGCCCGGTCGTCAGTTCGCGCCAGTCTTCGTGGGACCAGCGCTCGTGGAAGCCGTGCCCGGGGTGCCCGCCGGCGGGTCCCCACCCGCCGTAGTGCCCGCCCCATACAATTGACTGAAATAGCGCGTTTGTCGGCGAAACACTTCACGGTCTACGGGGGCCAGGGCCTCCTCGACCAGGCTGTTCACCGGCCGGCCCGCCAGTTCGGCCATGGCCGGGTCCTTCCACGGCACGATGTAGAGCACCTTCGGCAACTCCTGGTTGCCGCGGATCGCCGTGGCATCCAGGTTCAGGGGGCCGGGTGGCGGCTGCCGCGGCTCGACCGCCGTCGCGGTGGCGCGTTTCACGACCGGTGGCTGCTCCGGGTTCACCGGCTCCTGGGCGCGGACGCCGCAGGCCAGGGACAGGCCCAGCAGCGCCATGCGGGCCCGTGCCAGGGTGGACGTCCTCAGGGCCTCGAGTGACGGCAGCAGCGCGCCGGGGAGCAGCGTCATGTCGGGTCCTCCGCGCGGGCGGTCTTCGGCGTGGCGCCGACGCGGCGGCGCAGGTCGACCAGCCACTTCTCCACGTCCCCGCCGTCGGTGCCGCCCGCCTGCTGGTAGCGCTCGTAGTTCTGCAGCGCCAGTTCGGGCCGGGGGATGTACAGCTCGTAGAGCACCGCCAGGTTGTAGTAGGCCGGGGCGTAGTCCGGCTCAAGCTCGATTCCCCGCAGGTAGGCCTGCTCGGCATCGGCGAAGCGGCCCTGCTGGCGGGCCAGCACGCCCAGCTCGTTCCAGGCGGGGCCGCACCGGCTGCAGACCGTGGTGGCGCGCTGGAAGCAGTCCGCCGCAGCCACCTCGTCGCCGGCGCGGGCCTTGGCGAGACCGAGGGTCACCAGCGGGCCGGCCAGGTCGGGATGGGCGGCGCTGAACTTCTCCAGGTCGGTGATCGCGGCGGCGTCGCCGGACTGGAGTCTCGCAAGCAGTGAGTCGTAGGCGGACTGCAGTTCGGGGGACGGGGCGCCGGGGGTCGCGGCTGAAGCCGCTCCTACCGGGTCATGGCGCAGGGTCGCGCAGCCGGAGAGCGCGCCCAGCGCGAACGCCAGCAGCAGCACGCCAGGTTTCAGGTCAGTCCAGCCAGGCCGCAACATCCTCGCTCCTTTCGGTCCGCGCATAGCGCGCCGGTGACATCACGCTGAGACGCGCGAAGCTCGCCCGCACCCACTCGTCATACACGCCGTCGGTCACCCGCTCCGCGTTCACCCGGAACAGGTCGATGGCCTTCTCCTCGAAGGGGAAGGCCTGTTCCTCGAGCAGCAGGCCGTACTCCTCCTGCTCGTCCTTGTTGAGGTCAGCCGGCCGCTCCGACGCGAGCAGGTCGCGGGAGAGCTGGTAGTAGAGTTCCGCCGTCTCGAAGGTGGCGGCCGTCGTCACCTGGGCTACCCCGTAGTCCGCCGCGGCGCTGTAAGCGTGCAGCGCGTCCTCCATGCGGCTCTTCTTGAGCTTGAGGCTCGAGGCGAGCGGCGCGGCGAGGCGGGTGGCCAGGAACGCGTCCCGCGCTGGCCGGGCAAGCTCGATGGCCGCGCTGGCGGCCAGGAAGCGGCTGCGGTCCGTGCGGGCCGCGCCCGCGGTGGCATCGGCCGCGACGATGGCCTCGAGCCAGCGCTTGCGGGCGTTCCAGTCCGCATTGGCGGCAGCCAGCGACGCCAGCTTGTGGCGGGCTTCCAGCGCCTCGGCCGGGGGGTCCGGGAAGCGCGTGACCACGGCCTCGTAGAGCCGCGCCTCGTTCCCGGACTGGCCGGCGGCCGCGTAGAGCTCGGCCGCCTGCCAGAGCGCGGCGCGCTGCACGTCGGCCGTGCCGTCCTGCGCGGCAACGCGCTCGAACTCGGCAGCCGCATCGGCGGACCGGCCATCCTCCCTGAGCGCGACCGCAAGCTTGGCCGTCACGTCGGCATTGAACCCGTGCCCCGGGAACTCGCGGCGAAAGCGCTGCAGGAGTTCCGCCGACTGGCTCCAGCGCTGGTTGGTGAGCAGCAGCGTGGCGGCGTCGAACAGCGCGGTCGGCCGGATCTCCGCGTCCGGCGTCGCGTCGGCGATGCGCAGGAAGTTGGCCACGGCAGCATCGATGTCGCCGCTGGCCTGCGCCGACTCGGCCTGCCGGTAGATGGATGCGGCCACGCGCCCTTCCACTTCCTTCCGCTGCCTGGGCGGCAGGTCGTAGGCACGGAGCCGCTGGTAGGAGCCCTCGGCATCCACGAAGCGGCCCAGGTCGAACTGGGCGTGGGCCAGCACGGTCCACGCGACCCTTTCCAGGTCCGGCGTGGCCGGCGGCTGCAGGGTGACGACGAGCCCGGCCACCTGCACGGCGCGCTCGAGCTGGCCAGCCGCGAAGAGCTCCTCCGCGACATTGGTGAGCACGGCGCCGGCCTGCGGGTGCGCCGGGTAAGTGGCGGCAAACTGCAGCGCGTACCCGATGTGCTGCTCATGCCAGGCGGCAAGCGCCCCGGCGGACAGCTGCTTCTCGTGCTCGCGGGACGCGAGCAGCGCCGCATACCCCGCCTCCGCCGCGTGCTCGTGGGGACCGTACTCGTAGGCGGAGTGCAGGTAGGCGTCCCGCGCCTCCGCGAAGTTCTTCGACTCGAAGAGCAGTTCGCCCAGCAGGAAGCTGCGCTCGGCGGATTCCGGATCAGCCGGGAAGTAGGCGAGGAAGCGGCGGTACCAGCCCGCGGCCCGCTCGTAGTCGGCGGGCAGCCCGCTCTTCTGGGCCTGGGAGTGATCGAAGGCCGCGAGGTCGCTCAGGTGGGTCTTGAGCGAGGCCACCACCGTGGCGTAGCCGGCCTGCTGGCG
Organism: uncultured Chromatiaceae bacterium; assembly: GCA_964613445.1. Lineage (GTDB taxonomy): Bacteria > Pseudomonadota > Gammaproteobacteria > Steroidobacterales > SHZI01. Next base: position 5,559 of record CAZTGY010000088.1, read on the forward strand.
CGTGGCCCAGAAGGGCGCGTCTAGGCCGTAGGTCTCCACGTACTCGCGCTTGGCCTCCAGCACCAGGCTCGGGAACTTGCCCCTGGTGTAGGCGTCGATGGCGGCCTGCTGCAGGCGGGGGGCCTCGTCGTTCACCGGATCGTGGGCGACGAAGGCCTGGTAGGTCCCGGCGGCGTCCCGGTACCGCTCCTTGTCCAGGTAGAGGTCGCCGAGCGCGGCGTAGAGCAGGTAAGTCCAGGCCGGCTCCTGCCTCCCGGACAGGGACACCGGTATGGACGCCGCGCCGTCCAGGTAGGAGTAGGTGATGCTGGTCACCCGCAACGTGTCGTCGAGCAGCTCCCGTTCCGGACGGCTCAGGCTGTCGACGAGGGCAGCGGGGCGGGCACCGCCCGGGCCGAGCTTCCGGTCGAGCAGCTTGAGGAACGAGCGCAACCCCTCCTCGTTCCGGCCCTGCTTGAAGAGCGCCCAGCCGTGCTTGTACAGGGACTGTTCGTAGAAGGCCGAGGCATCGCCACCGGCCAGCACCGCCGCATAGGCCTGCTCGGCCGCGGCGTAGTTCTGCCGGACGAAGTAGGTCTCGCCGCGGCGGAATTCGGCTTCGTCCTGGTGCCTGGCGTCGGGATGGCTCGCCACCAGCGTGTCGAGCGTGCGGAGCGAGTCGTCGCCCTTGCCTGCCCCCTCGAGGGCCCGCGACAGCTGGTAGAGGATTTCCGCGTCGTCCGCCGCGCTGGCCGTGCCGGAGGTGCCGGCCGCGCGGCGCAGTTCCAGGAGTTCCGCGTACAGGCCAATGGCCTCGTTGAAGTACGCGGCGCCCGCGCCAGCGGTGTCGCCCGCGCTCTCCGCGTTGACGCCGGCGTCCAGGTTGAGGTCGGCGAGCCGGCGCAGTGCCTCGGCGCGCATGTCCGTGGAGCCCGTCTTCAGCGCCAGGAAGCGCCGGTACTGGTCCATGGCCTGCGTGGCGCTGTCCACCGCCGGGGGCTCCGCATTGACCTCGACGTCACGGGACTTGAGGGTGCCGATGGTCGCGCGGGATGCGCCCCGCTCCTTCGCGCCCTCAGCGCCGTCGCCAAAGGGCCACAGCCCGCCGGCGATGGCGATGCTGACGCCCAGTGCGGCCGCGGCCATCATTCGCCCGCTCCCGGCTTGCACACCGGCTCGGGGACGACCCGCGCGGCCGTGGCGGCCCGGTCGTAGATCGTAGCCAGGGCAAACTGCGCCTGCACCCGGTAGGCCGCCAGGCGCTCCCGCTGGTCCTTCAGCGCGTCGATGGCGAGGGCCTGCAAGCGCTGCTCCTGCTGGCCCTGGGTCCGGGCAATGAGGGCCTGCATGCGCTCGATCTGCGGCACGACCGCCGCAATCCGCGCGGCGAAGCCGTCCAGTTCCTCCGGCGTGTTCCGGCGCGCGCTGACGGCGCCGTCCTGGCCCCGCGTCGCGCGCGCCAGCAGGGCGTCGATCTCGCGGAGGTTGCGGCGTTGCTGCCAGAGGCGGTACTTGTAGTCCCGGTCCAGATCCCAGGTCATCACGCCCTTCAGCAGCCGGTGCCGGTCGCGCAGGCCAGCCGCATCGGGTGCCGCGAGGCCGGGCTCGGCGCCGATGGCGGCCAGTCGCTGCCAGCGGTCCAGTTCGTCGGCCGTGGCGAGCCCCGCCACGTCCCGGTTCGTGTCGATCGCGTCGAGGCGCGCCGCCAGGGCATCGCGACGTGCCTGGATCGCGGGCAGGTCCACCTGGTCGAGGCCCTCCTGCAGCCGCGGCTCGCGCTGGGCGTAGGCCTGCCTCTGCGTGTCCACCATGTCCTCGAAGGCGGTCAGCTTGTCACGCCATTCCTGCAGGTGCGTCGAGAGCGCGGCGAGATCGCGCACGTTCCGCAGCCCCTCCTGGAAGCGGTGGTCGGCAATCAGGTGGTAGAGGTAGCGGCCCTCGTTCGAGTCCGGCAGCTTCGCGAGCTCCCAGTACCAGCGGCCGACGCCAGGATCGTCCGACTGGAGCAGCGCGCCGATCAGGCCGCCGTCAGCTCCCTGGGCCCGGCTGATCGCGCCGTCCAGGTTGGCGATCTCGGTGTCGAAGGACGCGAGCGCCGACTGGTAGCCTTCCGCCGCCGAGCCGTGGGCGTCGAGCTGCGCATAGGCGTAGGGAATCGCGAGCAGCGATTCCTGCACGGCGCTGTCGAGCAGGTCCCGGTCCTTCAGCTCGAGCCACGGGGTCAGCGCCCCCCGGAAGTCGTGCGTGGCGGCGTCTGCCCAGCCCACGCCCAGAAGGGCCTTGTTCGCGAACGGGCCCTCGAGCCGCACGCGCTCGAGCACCGGCCGTGCCTGCCCGTCGAGCGACTGCTGCAGGTAGGCGTAGCCCAGCGCCAGGTTGGCCTTGTCGCGCAGGTCGAGCAACTCCGGCGAGGACGGCGAGCCCTGCCCCACCCGGTCCAGCTGGCGGGCGCCGTCGGCGAGCCGGTCCAGGCGGACGAAAGCCACGCCCAGGTTGTAGCGGGCGTAGGGCGCCCAGCCCTCCGGGCCTTTCCAACCGTCCAGTAGTTCAGCAGCAGAATCAAAGCGTTCCAGTGCCATCAGCGACTGGGCCTGAAGCATGGGCAGCTCGGCGGCGAGGCCATCCGGCAGGGCCCCCGAGATGCGCGCAAAGGCCGCCAGGGCCTCCTCGTGCAGGCCGCGCTGGTAACGCACCTTGCCCAGGTAGAACCAGGCCCGGTCGCGCACGGCGGGTGACACGTCCGCGGTGAGCAGGCGGTTGAAGATGTCCTCCGCCCGCACGTGCTGGCCGTAGTGCAGGTACAGCCCGCCCAGCAGCAGCTCGGACTCCGCCTCGTGGTTGCTGACGCGGCCTGCCGCGCGGGCCGCCAGCAGGTGCGTGAGCGCGTCGAAGTGCTGGTCCTGGTAGAACTGGAACAGCGTCTCGCCGTAGTAGAGATCGCGTATTGCGGTCGGCGCCGCCAGGTCGGCTGCCCGGGCGGGCGGCAAGACGCACGCCGCCGCCAGCACGCCGGCCAGCAGTACACGGCCGGCACGCGGGGATGGATCCCGCCTAGCTGGCGATCGCGCCACGGACTACTCCCACTCCTTCACCAGGAACTCCGGCTGCTGCTTGCTTTCCCGGTCGGAGATCCGCAGCTCGACGAACTTGGCGCCGATGCCCTTCTCCACCTTCAGCGTGGCGCCGCGCCGGTAGTCCCGCGCGTGCGGCCCCTGGCCGGTGAATACCGCCGTCAGCTCGTGCTCGCCCGTCTTCAGGTTGCCCAGGTAGATCCGGTGCACGCCGCCGCGCAGGAGCGCCGCCACCTCGCGTTCGGTGTAGAGGTAGTTGCTGACCGGCTTGTCGTCGATCCGCAGCTGGACGGAATCGAGGTCGAAGAAGTCCCCCACGTCCATGGAGACGAAGACCGCCACCTGGGTATTGGCCGGAAAGAGCAGCTCTTCCTCGAGCAGGAAGAGCTCACGGATGAGGTCGAGGACCTCGTCCTTCAGGACCTGGACTTCGCCGTCGATGCTGCCGGCGGCAGCGGGCGGGCCGCGAGTCCTTGTCGATGTTGATGGTGACGACGCGCACGCCGCGTTCGCCGTACTGCTGCTGGAGCCGGGCAAGGGCCTGCAGCTGGTCGCTGCAGCGGCCGCACCAGTCGGCCCAGAAGGCCAGCACGACCACTTCGCCCTTCCATTCGGACAGGCGCAGGTTCTGGCCGGCGGGATTCTTCAGGGCAAAGTCGGGGGCCGGCTGGCCAGGCACCACGGCGCCCGAGGCAACGGCCAGCGCCGGCAACAGGTTTGCCGTGAGGAGCATGGCCAGCAGCTGCGTGCGCATCCCGATCCTTCCCGTGTTCCGCGTTCAGGCGGACAGGGGCAGGCCACTGGATGGGGGGACGCGCGCAGGCGCGGCCCGGGGACCGCGTTCCAGCCCGGCAGCTCCGCTGTCATGGGCGAATTGGGATTCGCCGGTAGACCGGTGGCTTTGCG
>CAZTGY010000089.1:0-9417 GCA_964613445.1 uncultured Chromatiaceae bacterium
GGGCTGCTTCACGTTCAGGAAGTCCCCGTGCGGGATCGTCAGCGTGCCGTGGCGCTCCCGCATCTGGCGCTCGATGGCGGGCCAGACCGTGCCGGCCATGTAATCGAAGATGCCGGCATCCCCGTTGGGATTGAGCCCCCACACCCAGGTCACCGGTTCCTGGTGGTAGGACCCGTTGTGGGTGTGGGAATCGAGGAAGAACACCGGGTCCCAGCGCCGGAGCACGTTTTCCACGAGGCCGCGGACCTCGGGTGACTCGAGCTTGATGCCGTCCCGGTTGAGATCGAGGTTCTGGCCGTTGACCCGCACCCCGACGCCGCCGGCCGGGCCGTTCTGGACGGGCCGGTTGGCCGTGCTGACCTGCTCGGTGCCGTCGGGATTGAAGATCGGGGCGATGAGCACCACGAGTCGGTCCAGGTATTTGCTGGCCGGCCCGGTGGCCAGGTCCCGCGCCACCATCAGCAACGCGTCCTTGCCCTCCACCTCGCCCGCGTGGATGTTGGCCTGGAAGTACACGACGGCCCGCTCGTCGTGGCGCAGGTCCGCCGGCGAGGCCGGCACGGGCTCGCCGATCACGAGCAGGGGAATCTGCCGGCCCTCGGTGCTGGTCCCGAGCGTCTCCACCCGCACGCGGCTGCTCCGCTGCTGGAGGTCCCGGATGAAGCCCATGACCTCCGCATGGCTGGAGGTGGCGGCGTAGTGGCTCGATTCCGCGCGGGTCAGCGGGAGGTCTGCCGCCGCCAGCGGGGTGGCAACGGCCGCGAGCAGGATCAGCGTGCGCATGGCCTGAACCATATCAGGGCGTGAGCGTCAGTTCGCTGGCCGCGTGCTCCGCGATGGCCGCGTCGCTGAACCACCAGTACCTAAGCTCGCCATTCAGCCAGGCCGGCGTCTGGTCCCTGAGGTGCGGGTCGAACTGCCGGCCGCTGGCGCCGCCGGTCAGCACCGCCATGAGCTTGTCCGGGTCGCCCAGGTCCGCGACCAGGCGCAGCGAGGCGATGCTGGTGGCCGCATAGGGCCTGTCGAACCTGAAGGTGGCGCGGTTCAGGGTCTCGCCCGAGCCTTCCTTCGGGTGGGTGCCGGCACCGAGGATGCCGGCGGCGGCCGTCCCGGGGATGAGCGGGCTGAAGAAGGTGACGGTGTGGACCTTGCCCCACTGCCAGCGGCGCACGTCCTCGCCCAGTACCGGCTGCAGTTCGGCGCGGGCGTCTTGCGCGGCGAGGTGGAAGAGGTCGTCCCGGGTCTCCCGCCCCGGCGTCCGCTGGTCGTCGAACCAGTCGCTGTCCGGGTCCTCCAGCAGCAGCGCCAGCCGCTCGTGCCACAGGTAGTAGCTGCCCAGGTAGCGGGCCGCCAGTTCCGCGCCCAGATCGTCCTCGAACACGCGCCGGGCGAAGTGCCGGTAGACCGATTGGAACACGGCCGGGGCCGCCGCCCCGGGGTCGTCCGTGTGGTCCCAGGCGGCCAGCACCTCGCCGGCCAGGCGCGTGTCGGGATGGCTGGTCAGCGCCGCGCTCATCAGCGGGGCGATGCGCGCCGCCATCGGGTTCCGGGTGTCCCGCATGAAGGCCCAGTGGTCTTCCGGCGTGAAGGTCGCCTTGCTCTCCAGCAGCTCCAGCAGGCGCCGGTAGCGCCAGGAGGCCGCGAAATAGGTGGAGTAGGGCGTCGGGAAATCGCGGCTCACCGTGCGGTGATTGGCGTTCCCGACCCAGCCCCGCGCCGGGTTGACCTGCCCCGGCATCGCCTCGGCCGGGACGAAGCCGTCCCAGGCGTCCACGCCGTCCGTCACCGGCACGGGTCGCGAGCCATCGCCACGCCGGCGCACCGGCACGCGGCCGCCCGTGGCGTGGCCGATGTTGCCGGCCATGTCGGCGATGACGTAGTTGTAGGGCGCCGTGCCCAGGCCGATGGCCCGGCGGGCCGCGTCCACGTCCCGGGCCGTGAACAGGGCAAAGGCACCGGTGTCGGGCTGCATCGCCTCGGGCGCGCTCCACCGCATGGACAGGAGCCGGCCCGCGGCGACGCCCATGCCGTGATCCGAGATGACGGGGCCCCGGTGCGTGAAGCGGATGCGCAGCGGGACCTCGCGGAACTCGCGCCCGCCCGGGCGCTTCCGGACCCGCACGGTCTCGTCGATGACCTCGAACGGGTAAGACTGGCCGCCCTCCAGGTAGTGGCCCGGCCGGTCCGGATCCCCGGTCTCGATGAACAGGTCCACCACGTCCGCGTAGGCGTTGGTCACGCCGAAGGCCACGTGGCTGGTCCTGCCCACCGCGATGCCCGGGATGCCGGGGCCAGCCGCGCCCACCGCCCGGAACCCAGGCGTGACGAGGCCCACGGGGTGCCAGATGCCGGGCAGGGTCCGGGCATCCAGGTGCGGGTCGTTGACCAGCACCGGCGCGCCGCCCGCGGACCGGCTGCCGCTCATGACCCACTGGTTGCTGCCGAGCTCGAGCGCCTTCTGCCCCGTGGCGAACCAGGCCGCGTCGGCGCGCAGGCCGAGCGACGCCGACCGGACGTTCGCCACGGGCGGCGGCTCCAGCCCGGCAGTCCCGCCGTCGTCCGGGTTGATCGTGACCTGGGCCAGCGCGGCGGCCCGGGCGGGCCCCAGCCGGTCGCTGAGCTCCTGGGCGACCAGCTCGGCCTGGAGGTTCACGGCGCTCTGCCAGTTCAGGAAGAACTGCAGCGTCATCACGTCGGCGAGGGTCCAGGGTTGCGGCGCGATGCCGAGCAGGCCGAAGCCGAACTGGTGCTCGCGGCCCTGGTCCGCGACGTAGGCGTTGACCCCCTCCAGGTAGAGCTCGTAGAAGCGCCGGTCGGCCGGGGCCAGCATGTCGGCCTGGCGCCGGCCGTGCCGGGCCGTGCCCGCGAGGCGCACCTCGATGTCCGCCGCCAGCGCCGGCTCCCCCACCAGCTCCGCCAGCCGGCCGCTGGACAGGTAGCGCTCCACTTCGAGCTGGAAGCCCCGGTCCTGGGCCGTCACCCAGCCCTGGGCACGGAGGGCGTCGTCGAGGGATTCCGCAAAGATGTAGGGAATGCCCTGCTCGTCGCGGACCACCCGGACGGGCGCCGAGAGGATCGCCAGCTCGAGGGTCCCGTCCCGCTGGTAGCGGTCCGCGACCCGCGTGTAGAGGACGATGCCCACGATGGCCAATGCCACCAGCCAGAGACCGCCCGCCACGAACCTGCGCATGGCCATAGCCTACCGCTTTGACTGGCGCGCGGGGCCGGCGTAGCGTCGGCGGGCCGGCCTCCGTCGGCAACCAACCAGGGGAGAAGCAGATATGAAAATAATAAGCAGCTTGCTGGCGTGCCTGTTGTTCTCGGGGATGACGTCCACCGTGCTGGCCGATGACGGCAAGGTCTACAAGGAGGGCCCGGTCGTCGAGGTCTCCTACATCCGGACCCGGCCCGGCCACTTCGACGATTACATGAAGTTCCTGTCCACGACCTACCGGACCCTGATGGAGGCCAACAAGAAGGCCGGGCTGATCCTCGACTACGGGATCTACGGCGCCAGCCCCCGTTCGCCGCAGGACCCGGACCTCCTGCTGACCATCACCTATCCCAACATGGCGGCGCTGGACCGGATCGACGAGTTCGACGCCGTGTCCGAGAAGACGGTCGGCTCGATGGCGGCCCAGAACAAGGCCGCCGTGGACCGGGAGGCCATGCGTGAGGTGCTGGGCAGCGAACTGTTGCGGAAGCTGGTCCTGAAGTAGCCGCCGGGCCGGGGCCGGCGGGCGGCCCCGGTCAGGGACCGCCCGCCGGGAACCCGAGCGGGAGCCAGCCGCTGGCGGGGGCGGCCGCGCCATCCTCCACCAGGCCGTGGGTGCCGACGCCGAGCAGGCGGACGGGCCGCGTGCCGGCCGCCGTCCGGCCGAGCAGCAGGACGGCACGCTGACCGATCGCCGCCGCGTCGCAGGTCGGGCTGTCGTCCGTGTGGCTGCGGGTCACGGTGGCGAAGTCGGCATAGCGGACCTTGATCGTGACCGTGCGCGCCCGGAGGTCCTTCCCCTGCAGTGACGCGGCCACGCGCCCGGCGAGGCGCCCGATCTCGGCGTGGATCACCGCTGGATCGCGCAGGTCCTCGGCATAGGTCGTCTCCGTCGAGACGGACTTCCACGGCCGGTCCGGCGTCACGGGCCGCGGGTCGTCGCCGTCGGCGAGGCGCCGCAGCCAGCCGGCCAGGCTGCCCACCGTCCCGGCCAGCAATGCCGGATCCGCCTCCCGCACGTCCACGAGGCGCTGGATGCCGATGCCCCGGAGCTTCTGTGCCGTGACCGGGCCAACGCCCCACAGGGCCTCCACGGGGAGCCTCTGCAGGAAGGCCTCGACCCGCCCGGGCGACACCACGGTCAGCCCGTCCGGCTTCTGCCAGCCGGAGGCGATCTTGGCCAGGAACTTGTTCGGCGCGACGCCGGCCGAGGCCGTCAGGGCGAGTTCCGCCCGGATCCGGCGTTTCAGTTCCCTGGCCACCGCGGTGGCGTAGGGCTGGCCCCACAGGTTGTCGGTCACGTCCAGGTAGGCCTCGTCCAGGGAGAGCGGCTCCACCAGGGGAGTGGCGGAGCGCAGGATGTCCATCACCCGCCGGGAGGCTTCCCGGTAGCGCTGGAAGTCGGGTCGCACGACGACCAGTTCCGGGCACTGGCGCAGGGCCCGGGCCGTGGGCATGGCCGAGCGCACGCCGAAGGCCCGCGCCTCGTAGCTCGCCGCCGCCACCACGCCCCGGGATTCCGGCGCGCCGCCCACGGCCACCGGCCGGCCCCGCAGGCCCGGGTCGTCCCGCTGCTCCACGGACGCGTAGAAGGCGTCCATGTCCAGATGGATGATGCGGCGCTGGATGTCCGGCATGGCCGGCACGATACCCAACGCGCCCGGCCCCGGTGGGATTTGCGCGAAAGGCACGCACCGCTGCCGCCGGGTGCCGCCCGCTGCTTCCGGACCCGCCGCCGGGTGCATTGCACACCAGACCGAGAAAGCGGCTCTAAGCTGATGATTTGTCCCCGGCCGAACGGGTCGGTCCGGCGCCGGCGAAGGACCTCGCCACGCCAACGGCCGGTCGTCACGACTTTTCTTCAGCACGTTTGTTGACGCTCGAACGGGTGAAACCTATAGTGTCGCGAAGTGGCGTGTAGTGGGAGAACGTGGGCTGAAAGGCCCCAAAGACCATGTTTCGGGGGGCAACCCAGATCACCCTGGACGCCAAGGGGCGGCTCGCCATTCCCGCGCGCTACCGGGAGCGGCTCGCCAGCCGCTGCAACGGCCAGCTGATCTGCACGGTGGACCAGGACCACTGCCTGCTGCTGTACCCGCTGCCCGACTGGGAAGAGATAGAGCGCAAGTTGATGCGCCTTTCGAGTTTCAACCAGAGCACCCGGCGCCTCCAGCGGTTGATGGTGGGCTATGCCAGCGAGCTGGAGCTGGATGGCAGCGGGCGCGTGCTGATTCCACGGGAGCTGCGCGACTTCGCGGCCCTCGAGCGTGACGTGATGTTGATCGGGCAGGGCAACAAGTTCGAGCTGTGGGCGGAGCAGCGCTGGAACGAGCGGCGTGACAGCTGGCTCTCCGGCGAGGGCGGCAACGGACCGGGGTTGCCGGCCGAACTCGAATCGCTGTCGCTGTAGGGCGAGGCACGACGCCGAGAACGTTAAACAAACGCGTCCTCCATGAAAGGCGCGGGGTGTTGGGGTGGTTCTACATGTACCTGTCCTCAAGGACGAGGTGCTGCAATTTCTGGCCATTCGGCCCGACGGCTTCTATGTCGATGGGACTTTCGGGCGCGGGGGGCACTCGCGCGCCATACTCGAACAGCTGGGCCCGGCGGGCCGGCTGCTCGCCCTCGACCGGGATCCGGAGGCCGTGGCAGTCGCTGTTGCCCTGCAGTCGGACGACCCCCGCTTCCGGATCGTGCACAGCGCGTATTCGGCCCTGGGCGACGTGCTCGCGGCGGCCGGCTGGACGGGCCGCGTGGACGGCATCCTGCTCGACATCGGCGTCTCGTCTCCCCAGCTCGAGGACCCGGCCCGGGGCTTCGCGTTCCGTGCCGACGGGCCCCTCGACATGCGCATGGACCCGGGCAGCGGCGTCTCGGCCGCCGACTGGCTCAACGCCGCGGGCGAGGACGACATCGCCCACGTGCTCTGGCGCTACGGCGAGGAGCGCTCGTCCCGCCGCATTGCCCGCGCCATCGTCACGGCCCGGACCGCCGCGCCGGTCCGCACCACGACCCAGCTGGCGGGCATCATTGCGGGCGTCGTCCGGGGCGAGCCCGGCCGGCACCCCGCCACCCGCAGCTTCCAGGCGATCCGCATCCACATCAACCGCGAGCTTTCCGAGCTCGAGGCGGCCCTCGCCGCCGCGCGGGTGGCGCTGCGTCCGGGCGGCCGTCTCGTCGTCATCAGCTTCCACTCGCTGGAGGACCGCATCGTGAAGCGCTTCCTCCGCGACCACTCCCGGGTCAACCCGGCGCTCCGCGCGCTGCCCGTGGTGCCCGAGTCCGCGTTGCCGGACCTGGAACTGGTGACCACCCGCGCCGTCCGCGCAAGCGACGCGGAAGTGGCGCGCAACCCCCGCTCGCGCAGCGCCGTGCTGCGGGCGGCGGAGAAGCGGCGATGACGCCCGCCCAGCGCTCGCGCGCCATCTTCGCCGGCCTGGCCTGCGCCGTGCTGTTGTCCTCCCTGGCGAGCGTCTATGCCAAGCACAAGTCCCGCAAGCTGTTCGTGGAGCTGCAGGCGCTGGTGGTCGAGCGCGACCGCCTGGAGATGGACTGGGGCCGCCTGCAGATCGAGCAGAGCACCCAGGCCAACCACGCCCGTGTCGAGCGCCTGGCCCGCGAGCGCCTGGAGATGCGCACGCCGACCGGTGACGACGTGAAGCTGGTGGCCCGGTGAGCGCGGGCGAGCGAGCCTCGAAGCCGGCCTACCAGGCCTTCGTCTGGCGGCTGTGGACGGTGGCGGCCGTGCTGGTGCTGGCCGCCGGCGGCCTCGTGGCCCGCGCCGTGCACCTGCAGGTCTTCAACACCGAGTTCCTGAACGGGCAGGCCGCCGCCCGGCACCTGCGGGTGGCCACGCTGTCGGCGACCCGCGGCGTCATCAAGGACCGCAACGGCGAGCCGCTGGCCGTCAGCACTCCCGTGGACAGCGTGTGGGTGAACCCCCCGCAGCTGCTCGAGGAGCCCGACCGGATCAGGGGGCTGGCCAAGGCGCTCAAGCTCGACAACGGCGAGCTCACGGCCCGGCTCACGCGCAACGTCCGCAAGGAGTTCTACTACCTCAAGCGCCACATGAATCCCGCCGCGGCGGCCGCGATCGATGCGATGCAGGTGCCGGGCGTGCACCTCCTCCGCGAATACCGGCGCTACTACCCGGCCGGCGAGGTCACCGGCCACCTGCTGGGCTTCACCAACATCGACGACAAGGGCCAGGAGGGCCTCGAGCTCGCCTTCGACAACTGGCTGCACGGCGTGCCGGGGAAGAAGAAGGTCCTGCGCGACCGCCTCGGGCGCATCATCGAGGACGTCGAGAGCATCGTGCCGCCGAGCCCTGGCCGGGACCTGGTCACGCCCATCGACCTGCGCATCCAGTACCTCGCCTACCGGGAGCTCAAGGCGGCGGTCCAGAAGCACAACGCGGCATCGGCGTCCGCCATCGTGCTGGACGTCGCCACGGGCGAAGTGCTTGCCGACGTCAACCAGCCCGCCTTCAACCCGAACGATCGCAGCCAGATCAACCCGGCGCGGTTCCGCAACCGCGCCATAACGGACATCCTCGAGCCGGGCTCCACCTTCAAGCCGCTGATCGTCGCGGCGGCGCTCGAAAGCGGCCGCTTCAGCCCGAGCAGCCGCATCGACACCAATCCCGGTTTCATCCGGGTCGGCAACAAGACCATCGAGGACAAGCACAACTACGGGGTCATGGACCCGGCCATGATCCTCGCCAAGTCGAGCAACGTCGGCGCCGTCCAGATTGCGATGAAGCTGGACAAGGAAATGCTCTGGAACACGCTGAGCCGCTTCGGCGCCGGGCGGCTCACCGCGAGCGGCTATCCCGGCGAGTCCGCGGGCATGCTGCCGCCCTACCAGGGCTGGCGGCCGATCGGCCAGGCCACGATGGCCTACGGCTATGGCCTGTCGATGACTCCGCTGCAGCTGGCCCAGGCCTACGCGGTGCTGGCCGGCGACGGCCTGGCCCGGCCCGTCTCGCTCGTGCGCGTGGACAAGCCGCCGATCGCCCGCCGGGTCGTCAGTCCCGAGACCACGCGCAGCGTCGTCAGCATGCTCGAGAAGGTCGTCACGACGGAGGGCACCGGCATCAAGGCGGCGGTCACGGGTTACCGGGTCGCGGGCAAGACCGGCACGGCCCGGAAGGTGGCCGCCGGTGGTTACGCGGGTGACCGCCACACGGCGGTATTCGCGGGGCTCGTCCCCGCGAGCGCACCGCGACTCGTCATCGTGGTGGTGGTCGACGAGCCGAAGGGCGGCTTCTACTTCGGCGGCGACGTGGCAGCCCCGGTCTTCTCGGCCGTCGCTGCCGGCGCGCTGCGCATCCTCGCGGTGCCGCCCGACGCCGCCGAACCGGCAGCCGACAAGCCGCTGACCAAGCTGGCCTCCAGCGCGCCATGACCCCTGCCAGCGCCAGCGACATGGACCTGCAAACACTGTTCAAGGGCCTCGTCACGGACACCCCGGCGCGGGACGTGGTGGACATCACGCAGGACAGCCGGACCGCCGTCCGCGACGGGCTGTTCATCGCCTGCCGCGGCACGCGCCAGCACGGCCTGGACTTCGTCGGCGATGCGCTGCGGGCCGGAGTGGGTGCCGTGGCCTGGGAGCCCGCGGAGTCCGGGCGTGCCCCGGCACTGCCGCCGGGCGTCGCCGGCGTTGCCGTGCCCCGGCTGCGCGACCAGCTCGGCGAGGTGGCCAACCGCTTCTTCGCCCGGCCGTCCGAGGCCGTGCGCGTCGCGGGCATCACGGGCACCAACGGCAAGACCACCACCGCCTGGCTGGTCATGCAGGCCGTCGCGCGCCTGGGCGGCAGCGCCGGTTACGTCGGCACGCTGGGCCACGGCCTGGACGGCCAGCTGCGCGCGGCCGCGCTGACCACGCCCGACTGCATCAGCTTTCACCGGCAGCTGCGCGAGCTGGCCGACGGGGGCGCCACGCACGTGGTCGCCGAGATCTCGTCCCACGCACTGGACCAGGACCGGGTCGCCGGCGTGCGCTTCGCCACGGTGGCCTTCACCAACCTCACGCGGGACCACCTGGACTATCACCCCGACCTGGCCGCCTACGGCGCGGCGAAGGCGCGGCTGTTCGCGCTGGGCGCCGGCACGGCCGTGATCAACCTGGACGATCCCTTCGGCCGGGAGCTGGCCGGCCGCCTGCCCGCGGGCACGCGACTGCTGGGCGTGACGCTGGCT
>CAZTGY010000090.1:0-9404 GCA_964613445.1 uncultured Chromatiaceae bacterium
GGGCTCGAGCGCGCGGAGCAGCACCGCCGCGCCGTGGCCCTCGGGCGCGGTCACCACGTTCAGGCAGTGGTGCATGCCGTAGATGAGATAGACGTAGGCGTGGCCGGGCGGGCCGAACATCACCCGGGTACGTGGGGTCAGGCCTCTCGCCGAGTGGGCGGCGCAGTCGTGGGGGCCCAGGTAGGCCTCGACTTCGACGATGCGGCCGGTGCGCTCCACGCCCTCCACGCGGTGCACGACGTGCTTGCCCAGCAGGTCGCGGGCAACGGTCGTCGTGTCCCGGGCGTAGAAACTGCGGGCGAGGCGGCGCACGTCACGCCGCCTGCTTCTCCGCCATCGCCTTCTGGTCGGGCTTTCCGGCCTCTCCCGCCTGCTCGCCACCCAGGATGGCCGTCAGCTCTTCGAGCAGCTGCTTCAGCTCGCCGGTCATCAGCGCGAAGTCGATGTCGAACTGCTCGTGGGGGTTCTCGCCCTTGGCATTGTCGTCCTTGTACACGTCCAGGAACTGCACGCGCTTCACGTGCAGGTTCTGGTGCAGGAGGAAGGCGATGCGGCCATTCCACGTGAGTCCGAGGCGAGTCGGCGACTTGCCGGAAACCAGGTGGTTGCGCACTTCGGCCGTCTCCAGCGGATGGCGCGCGTAGCGGATCGTGGCGCCGTTGCCGTCGATGGCTGAGAGCTCCAGGTCCTCGCCCAGCATGAAGCGGCCAGGCGCGTCACCGTGGGTGAGCCAGGCCGCCATGCTGCCGGCGGGAGCCTGCCGGGTATCGAAGGGCGTGACAGGCAGCGTGCCGAGGGCGTCCCGCAGGGTCTCCACCAGTTCCTCGGCCCGGCTGTTGCTGGCGGTGTTCACCGCCAGCCAGCCGCCCGGCAGGTCGAGCCAGGCGAAGGTCATGCGCCGGCGCGTCAGGGCCCGGGCCCGCAGCTCGTCCCCCACCCTTGCCTTCAGCTCCCGCATCTGGCGCCGCCCGACCGGATGGCCCTGCTGCTGTTCCAGTTCGAGGGCGCGTTCCTTCGCCACCTGGTTGATGATCGAGGCTGGCAGCAGCTTCTGCTCGACGCCCAGGCAGAGGAGATGCTGCTGGCCCTGGGTGTACAGGGTGCGTTGCTCGTAGCCGCAGGCGACGAAGCCCCGCGTCTGCATGTCGAAGCTGCCGCAGGCCTGCAGCGGACGCCTGTCCAGCGCGCCCTCCAGGTCGGAGGCGGCGAGCGCGAAGCCCTTGGGCAGGCGGTAGAGGATCAGGTTCTTGAACAACACGGGTGCGGATCGGGTGTGTGGGAGGGGGCGGCAGTATAGCCGCCACGCACGCGCCGCTCACGAACTCCAGAGGCGCTGCGCGAGCCGGGTGTCGGCGGCCAGCGGGCAGCGGAATTCCGCCAGCTCGTCGCTCTGGGGCTCCCAGTCCCAGGTCGCGAATGCCACCGGACTCGAGCGGCCCCAGGCCAGGGCGACGCTACGGGCAGGTTCCTCCAGCAGGTAGAGGCGCACGTCCCGGCGGCGGATGTCCCAGTCGCCGCGCACCGCGTCGAGGACCGGCGGGTCGGCCAGCGCGAGCAGGCGCCACTCCCCCGGCCGGGCGGAGTCCAGCAGCCAGCATTCCCGGATGCCGGGATGTCGCTCGCGCAGGAGCGCCAGGAAGCGCTGCAGGTCGGGCGTGAGCGGCAGTTCCGGCTGCAGCGGCCACAGGGGCTGCCCGGCGCTGCGCCACCAGTGGGCCGGCGGCAGGCCGGTGGCAGCGGCGTAGCCGAACAGCACAGAGAGACCGAGGAACAGGATCGCCTGGGCAGCGATTCCCACGACGCTCCACGCGTCCACGACCTCCGCGGGAGCGCCGCGGACCAGCAGCACGATCGCCACGGCCGCTGCAGCAGCCACCATTCCTGCAAGGACCCGGAGCACCAGGGGTATTACGCGCACGGCCTGGCCACGGACCTAGTAGTGGGGCGGGATCTCGGCCCGGGGGCTGGCCGGCGCGTCCGTTGCGGCTTCCAGCGCATCGATCTGGGCGGCCAGGTCCTGGTTCCGCTGCACTACCCGGTCCAGCTGCTGCTGCTGGCGGTAGACCATGTCGCTCAGTTCCTGGACGGCTCGTTCCAGGTGCGCGCTCTTGATCTCGAGGGCCTCGAGGCGGTCGTTGTCCATCATTTGCTAAGGTAGCGCCATTCCCACCCGGTTCTCAACGGAGCGCCACCATGAATCGCCTGCGCAAACTGGCCACCTACGGGCAGAGCTACTGGATGGATGACCTCTCCAGGGACCTGCTCCGCAGCGGGGACCTGCCGCGCAAGGTCCGCGATACCGGCCTCCGCGGCATTACCTCCAACCCGGCCATATTCGGCCAGGCCATCGGCGGCAGCGCCGCCTACGATGAGCAGATCGCCCGTGGCGCGCGGAGCGGCCGGTCGGCGCTGCAGATCTACGAGGACCTCACCTGCCAGGACATTCGCGACGCCTGTGACGCACTGCTGCCCGTCCACCAGGAAACGGGCGGCGTGGACGGCTTCGTCAGCCTCGAAGTCTCGCCGCTGCTGGCGCGGGATACGGAGGCGTCGATCGCCGAGGGCGAGCATCTCGCCGGACTGGTGGGCCGGCCCAACCTGATGATCAAGATCCCCGGCACCGCCGAAGGCGTGCCGGCCGCGGAGGAACTGCTGTTCCGGGGGATCAACGTCAACGTCACCCTGCTCTTCAGCATCGAGTCCTACCAGGCCGTCGCCGGGGGCTGGTTCCGCGCGCTCGAGCGCCGGAAGGCGGCAGGCCGGCCGCTGGACACCGTGGCCTCCGTCGCCAGCTTCTTCGTGAGCCGCATCGATACGCTGGTGGACCAGCTGCTGGCCCACCGCATCCGTCCCGACGGCAGCTCGGCGCTGGAGC
Organism: uncultured Chromatiaceae bacterium; assembly: GCA_964613445.1. Lineage (GTDB taxonomy): Bacteria > Pseudomonadota > Gammaproteobacteria > Steroidobacterales > SHZI01. Next base: position 2,876 of record CAZTGY010000090.1, read on the forward strand.
CCCACCCCAAGACCCTGCAGGGCAAGGTGGCCGTAGCCAATGCCAAGCTCGCCTACGCGGCGTTCAGGCGCATGGCGGGGAGCGACCGGTGGAAGGGCCTGGAGGCCGCCGGCGCCCGCCCGCAGCGCCTGCTCTGGGCCAGCACCGGGACCAAGAATCCGGCCTACAGCGACGTCATGTACGTGGAGCCGCTGATCGGCGCGCACACGGTCAACACCATGCCAGGCGCCACGGCCGCCGCCTTCGATGAGCACGGCAAGCCCGGCCGGACGCTCACGCGGGCCGTGCCCCAGGCGCGCAAGGTGCTGAAGGACCTGAAGGCGCTGGGCATCGACCTGAAGCGGGTAACCTGGCAGCTGGAGAACGAGGGCATCCAGAAGTTCATCGAGCCCTTCGACAGGCTGGTGGCCAGTATCGAGGCCAAGCGCCGGTCTCTTGCAGGGCAGTAAGCGGGCTGGGCCGCGACCCGGTCGGTTGACGGGCGTCGGGATATGGCATACCGTCAGCCCCGCAATTGGCGTATTTGGCCTGCCTTGGACTCAAGAAGATTCCCGTTCGGGATATTCCGCGACTAATGCTTCCCAGACATTCCACGTTGTACGGCTCTGACTCCTGCTGTGATCAGGCGGGATGCGCGGGGCCGGTAGTGTTTATTTTTTTAATTTCTTAAGGAAGACGTAACTAATGGCTACAGGTACTGTTAAGTGGTTTAACGCCCAGAAGGGCTATGGGTTCATCCAGCCGTCCGACGGCTCGAAGGACGTTTTCGTGCATGTGACTGCCGTCCAGGCGGCAGGGCTCGCGACCCTCAATGAGGGCCAGAGCGTGACTTTCGAAGTCACCAACGAGCGCGGCAAGCCGGCAGCTGCAAACCTGCGGGCGTCCTGAGGTCGGTTTCTCCCGGGCAACCGGGAGCAATTGATCCATCGGATCAGAGGCCCCGGCCAGTCCGGGGCCTTTTTTTCGCCCCGCAAAAGGTACCGGACACTTAGTTTTGTTAGTTTTCTTAGTTGTTCGGACTGCCGATGCGCTGATCGAACTGCACGGACACGCCTTCGGCCGACGTGTCGGCCGGAACCCCAGGCTTCAGTACCCCCAACAATGCTGCCATCAGGATGGCCACCCAGATGGCCACCGTGTAGGGCCGGCTGCTGGCCAGGCTGGCCTGCATGGATTGGTCGACGCCCGGCGACGGCCCGCTGGCCGCGAGATCCGCCAGCCCTTGCCGTAGCGGCGCGAGACGGGCCCGCAGCAGGTGCCCGAAGAGCAGGATCGCTGCAAACAGCAGCAGTTTCGCGCCCACGTAGGGCGCGATGGCAAGGCGGCCGGTGATCGTGGAGTACGCCACGGACAGCGGCACGGCGACGATCAGCGCCCAGCGCAGCCAGGACTCTAGCTGCCGGGCCGTCTCGCCGAACGGGGCACGGTCCCGGAATATGCCGACGAGGACAAGGCCCAGCCAGACGGGCCCGAGCAGGATGATCCCCGCCATCTGCCACCAGGGATGCTCGAGGCCCACGTACCCGGACAGCAGGCCGCCCACCGTCAGCATGAGGCTGATGGCGGCCCGCGGGATGAAATCCACCAGAGTCATCATCTGGCCGGCAACGACGCGCTGCTCGGCGGAAGCGCCCGCTTCCACCGTCTTGCGGCTCCAGGCGTACACCGCCACGTCGGGGCCCAGCCAGAACACGAACAGGAAAACGTGCAGGAACTGCAGCAGTTCGTAGCTGGTTACGCCGTCGTGCACGGGACCTCCGGATCGCCTAAACGCTCGGCGAAAGAGGTTAACATGCGGCCCGTCCGCCCAAGCGCCCCGAGGAACCCTGGCAGTGGCAGAACATGAAGTGATGTGGATTGGCCGCCGACCTGCGGCCATGGCACCGGTGGAGCATGCAGCGGGCACCGAGGCCTTTGCCGAGGCGGTAACCAGCGCGTGCGCGGGCTGCGGCTGCGAGGTCGAGGACTACGTCGCGGCGGCGGGCGCCTACGGCAGCTGGCTCGTGCACTTCGGTCGCAACGGCCGGCGCCAGCGCCTGGTCTGGAACGGCAGGGACGGTCGGTTGGTGCTGGAGGAAGCAACCAGCGGCCCGGGCTGGAACGAACTGGGCAGCAGCCCGGTCAGCGAGCGCGGCCAGGAACACTTCGTGGCGGCAATTCGCGCCATTCTCGGAGGTAAGCCACATGCCACGCAAACCTGAGCAACCCGGCCCTCCGCCGGGTGACGGCCACGTCCACGGCCCGGACTGCAATCACGACCATCACGGCCACGGGGCCGAAACCTACCGGCGCGATGCCCCCAAGCTCGGGCGCAACGACCCCTGCTTCTGCGGCAGCGGCCGAAAATACAAGAAGTGCCACGGCGCCAACGGGTAGGAGCGGCTTCAGCCGCGACCGGCTAGTTCCCGGCAGGCACGTCTCGGCGCCCGAGGGAAATGCCCGGTCGCGGCTGAAGCTGCTGCTACGCGCTCCGCCGTCGCCGGCGGTAGCCGGCGAGCGGTGCCAGCACCAACAGGGACCAGGCATCCATCGCACTGCTACCGGGCAGCGGCGTGGAGCTCGCCGTCGTGGTGCTCGTGAACGTGTCGCTCACGCCGCCAACCGTCAGCACGGTGTCGGTCTGGGTCGACAGGCTGGCGGCGGACACGTGCCGCACGCAGATCGTCTCCCCGTTCCCGACGACGCCGGCAGCCGCGGTGAAACTGCCCCTGCAGTTGATCTGGTACTGACCGTTCCGGCTGATGGTCACCCGGCTCGGACCGGTGATGCCGGTGATCGTCACCGGGGCCGCATTGACGGTCGCGAGCGTCGGCACGCCCACCTGGTCCTCGAACGTGAAGGCATCGGGCACGGTCTCCGCGGTGGTCACCGTGAAGGTCTCTGTCTTGCGGTTGCCGACCCCGTTGCCGCCGATCGTGACGGTTACCACGACACTCGTGAGATCGCTGTCGGCCGACAGGACGGACACGCAGATGGTCTCGCCCGGATCCAGCAACTGGTCGTCGTCGGTACCCACGTCCGTTCCCGTGCAACCCCGTGAGAACCCGTAGAGGGGGCGACCAAAGTCCCCGGTCGGGCCGCTGAGGAGGATGCCGGCCTGCGAATCGATGCCCGTGATGGTAATGGGGTTCGAGGTGATTACCGTGTCCCGTGCGACGTTCGTCTGGCTGGTGAAGCTGAAGTCGTCGGGCAGCTGGTCGCCAATTCTCGTCGTGCTCGTGAAACTGGCGCTCTCCGTGCCGATGGTCAGGACCGTCTTGACGTCCTCGCTGCTGTTGAATGACGACCTGTGGCGCAGGCAGACCGTTCGCCCGTTGGTGATGGTTCCCTGGGCGCTGGTGAAGGTGCCCGTGCAGCCGATCGAGTACTCGCCGCCGGTGACGGTCACCGGGCTTGCGATGTCGATGCCGGTGATCGTCACCGTGGCCGACGTGATGTCCGTGACCAGTTCGACGCCGGTCTGGCTGGGGAAGGAGAACGGCGCCGGCACGGCGTCGCCCGCCAGGGTGGTGCTGGCGAACGTGCCGCTGACGCCGCCCACGGTGAGCACCGTGCTGGTGACCGTGGACCCCGCGGATGCCGAGGTGTGGCGCACGCACACCGAGGTGTTCGGCGCCAGCGTGCCGGAGGCCGACGTAAACCCGTTGCTGGCGCAGTTCCTCGAGAATGTTCCGCCGGCCACGGAGACGGTCGTGGCCGTGTCGAAGCCGCCAATGGTGATCGCGCCCGAGGTGACGACGGTTGCCAGCGGCACGCCGGCCTGTGCGGGGAAGCTGAAGCTGTCCGGAGTCGTGTCCGGGGCGCCCTCCGTCGTGCTGGTGAAGGTGTCCGACACGCCCGGGGAAGCCCCGATGGTCAATGCCGTGTTCGTCGCCGTGCCACCCGCCGCGGAGGAGGTGTGGCGGACGCAGACCGTGGCACCGCCGGTAACGGTCCCGGCGGCCGCGGTGAACAAGCCCGTGCAGCCCACCGAGTATTCCCCGCCGGACACGCTGATCGCAGCGGGCGTGGTGAAGCCCGTCAGCGTGACCGGCGCCGAGACGATCACGGTCGACCGGGCGACGCCGGACTGGTCGATGAAGGTGAACGGGTCCGGGCCTTCCGTGGTGCTGGTGAATGTGCCCTGCACCGTGGCGCCCTTGCCCACGGTCAGCGTGGTGGTGGTGGTGCCACCCACCGACGCCGCCGAGGTGTGCCGCACGCAGATCTGGGCGCCCGGGTCCACCGTGGTGGTCGACACGGTGAAGCTGCCGTTGCAACCCACCGAGTACTGGCTGCCCGCCGAGACACTGACGTCGGTCCGGATGGCGAAGCCCGCGAGGGTGACCGGCGCCGAGACGATCTGGGCATTGCGTTCGACGCCCGTCTGGTTCACGAAGGTGAACGGCTCAGGCTTCGCGTCGCCGGTGATGACGGCAAACTGGCCCTGCACCCCGCCCACGGTCAGGAAAGCCCGGCTGTCGGCTTCGCCTTCGCCCGGCGTGGTCGTGCGCACGCAGACGGTCTGGCCGTTGCTGATGGTGCCCGGCGCCGAGGTGAAGGCGGCGGTGCAGCCGATGGAATACCCGTCGCCGCTGCTGACGGTGACCGCGGCCGGCGCGTCGATGCCCTGGATGGTCACCGTGTTGGACGTGGCGATGATCCCGGTCTCGAGACCGGTCTGCGTGGTGAACCCAAACGGATCCGGGACCGTGTCCGGGCCATCCGCCAGGTCCGTCGCGGTAAAGCGCGCCACCGCGAACGCGGTGTCGTTGCCAGCCACGTTGCGCACGCCGGCGACTGCCACGTCGCCGCCCGGGAGGACGAGGAGGTCATTGACGCCGACGGCAAAAGTCCCGGCGAACGGGCTCTGCGCAATGCCATTGGGACTGACCTGGACCGGCTTGAAGCCTGAACCGGTCAGCACGCTGTCGCCGGACGGCCGGATACCGAGCCCGGTGGGCACGCCGTTCGATGCATCGAGGGCCAGAGGCGCGTACCCGCCCGAGCCGAAGGTGGCATCCAGCGCACCGGCCGCGGTCAGGCGGCCAAGGACTCCCCGGGTCCCGCCGGCGACGGCCGGCCCCGCGAACAGGATGCGGCCGTCGCCCAGGACCACCAGGCCGGTGATCTCATCGTTCGACGGAATGGAGCCGGTCGCGGTATCGAAGGTGATGTAGTTGAAGCTGGCAATGCCGTTGGCGGCAAAGCCGGTGTCCAGCACGCCCGTGCTGGTAAAGGCCGCCAGCGCGAAGTCGCCCCCGCCGCCACCAGCGAGGATGGCGTCGCCGGGGAGGATCGCAAGGGCATTGAAGCCGAAGTCCTCGCCGTCCGGTGGCGCCAGCGGATTCGGGACGACGGTGCCGGTGAAGCCCGGGATGGGCGCACCACTGCTGTCGAGCCCGGCGATGAAGCCGACGCCGGCATCAGCCGCCGTGCCCGCCCCCGCGACGATGATGCTGCCGTCACTGCGCAGGCCGAGGGCATTGGCGGCCGGATCAGTGACCCCCGCCGGCGTCAGCAGGACCACGCCGGCGGTGCCGAAGGTGGTGTCGAGGACCCCGGCGGTGTCGAAGCGCGCGACGAAGACCTGGGGCGCGCCGTCCGGGTCAGGCTGCCACGTGCCGGCGATCAGGATCTTCTGGTCGACAGGCTGGATCGCCACCGCCCGGCCAACCCCGCCGCCCCCGTTCGTGGCACCGGTGCCGGGCAGGAAGCTGATCCTGCCGCCGGTGCCGAAGGTGGCGTCGAGCGCGCCCGTGGTCCCGTCGACGCGGGCCAGGGCCACGAAGTCGAGGGTGTCGGCGCCCGCCACCTGGCGGCTGGTGCCGACGAGAACCAGCGCCCCGTCGGCCTGGGCGCCCAGGGCCGTCGCCGTGTCCGGCCCGGTGGAGAAATCCACCTGGGCGATGCCGTCGCTGTCGAAACCGGTGTCCAGCGAGAGCTCGGCCTGGGCCAGGTCCGTCCTGAACAGGATGCCCAGCATGACGGGCACCAGGAGCGCGGGCAGGGACGGACGACTGTTCTTCATTGACGGCACCGGGAGATGGACGAGCATTGCGCTCACGCCCCATTCTAAGAGGGGTGGGACTCCGGCACAATTTCACAGATGTCAAATGAGCGTCCCAGCAGCACGGTTTCGCCGGAAGAGGTCGAATTGACGGCCGTCCGGGCCCAGGGCGCCGGCGGGCAGAACGTGAACAAGGTCGCGAGCGCCATCCACCTGCGCTTCGACATCCGGGCGTCGTCGCTGCCCGAGGCGATCAAGGCCCGGTTGCTCGCGCTGGACGACCGGCGGCTGAGCCGGGACGGCATCCTGGTGATCAAGGCCCAGCGCTTCCGCAACCAGGAACAGAACCGCGACGACGCCCTCGCCCGCCTGAACGAACTGGTCGCCGCCGCCAGCCACGTCCCGCGGTCCCGGGTGGCGACCCGGCCGTCGAAGGGCTCCCGTCAGCGGCGGCTCGAGGCGAAGAAGCAGCGCGGCACCACCAAGGCCCTGCGCCAGCGGCCAGTGGAGTAGGAGCGGCTTCAGCCGCGACCGGGACTC
>CAZTGY010000091.1:0-9386 GCA_964613445.1 uncultured Chromatiaceae bacterium
CGCCGTGTCGCGCCCCTCGAAGAGCACGACCCTGCGCTTGCCGCTGGCCTTCAGCCAGTGCATCAGGTTGTTGAGCTCGAGCTTAAGGGGCTCGAGCAGCTCGGCGTAGTCCTTGTTCTTCAGCTTGTCGCTCATGTGGCCGGATTGTATGGTCGCGGCCTCAATCCCGCACCAGCCGGCGCCCGAACCAGTGTGACAAACCGAGCGCCGCGATCCCGATCCCGAACAGGCTGAAGCAGATCGGCAGCAGCGCGAGGGCCGGCTCGCTGCGCCAGAACACGCCGCTGTAGGCCTCCAGCGCCCAGGTGTTCGGCGTGGCCCAGCCGATCTGCTGCAGCCAGTGCGGCATGAAGAAGCGGGGCACCATGCTGCCGCCGACGGCGGACATGATCAGGATCACCACGGTAGGCAGCACCTGGGCCTGGGCCCGGGTCCGGCAGCCGGTGACGAGCAGCAGGCCGAGGCCGGCCGCCAGCACGGCGGAGCTCACGGTGATCATCAGCCAGGGGCCGAAGTTGCCGGGCACGTCGACGCCGTACACGAGCCAGGCGCAGCCGAAGATCAGGCAGGTCTGCACCAGGCCCTGCAGGACGAGGAACAGGAACCGCCCGTTGATGACCACGTCGATGCCGCCGGGGCCCGCCGCGATCCGGTCCAGGATGCCGGCCTCCTGGTCGTCCAGGATGCCGAGCGCGCTCTGGGCGGCGGCGAACAGCAGGAACATGAAGGCGACGGCGCCCGCGTAGTAGGCCACGTTGTTCAGGGCCGCGTTCTGCCCGGCCACGTTGTCGCGCTCGATGAGGTCGTCGAAGGACCAGCCGGCGGGGCGGCTGCCGTCGGCGGAGCCCGCCGGGTCCCGCAGTCCCGCGAGCCCCGCGTCGATCTCCGCCTGCTGCGCCGGCGTGAACTCGGTGAACTCGGTGCCGATCAGTTCCGCCACGCGGCCCACGGCCAGGTCGGGGAGGGCGGTGAAGTACGCCCGCTGCAATTGCCCCGCGAGCACGGTCGCCGTGACGCTGCGGGACGGGTCCACGAGCAGCAGCAGCGGCGGCGCCGCCAGCCCGCTGGCCGTGGCCAGCTCCTCCCCGTCGGCGCGGATGATGAGCCCAACGTCCGCCGTGCCCCGGCGCACCAGGTCCCTGGCCGATTCCCGCGTCAGCTGGCCGGGCACGGGCCTGACGGCCGGCACGTCGGTCAGGGCCTTCAGCAGCCGGATCGAGTCCTCGCTCTGCACCTCGTCGACGATGGCGACCCGTAGTTGCAGCTGGTCGCCCGCCGCCGTCGCGAAGATCTCCGCGAAGATCAGGAAGAACACCACCGGCACGACCAGCGCCATGATCAGTGCGCCGCGATCGCGGAGCAGCAGCAGGAAGGCCGCGCGGAGGATTGCCAGGCTCATGCGTTGGGAACCGTGCCGGTGAGTTCGACGAACACGCCGTGCAGGCCCGGCTGCCGGACGCGCAGTTCGTCGATGTCGGCGCCCGCGTCGATGAGCTGGCTGCGGAGTGCCGGCAGCCGCTCGAGCCCGCCGTGCAGGCGCCCGACCCACAGGCGCGGCTCGTTGGTCGGGGAAAACAGCGTGGTGCGGAGGAAGTCGCGCAGCGCTGGCGCCGGCTCGGAGGCGAGCATGAGCAGCACCTCCTGGTCCGAGCCGAAGAGGCGGCCCACGAGGATCGGGATCGAGTCGGCCGCGCGCACCACGCCCCCGGCCAGCACGGCCACGCGATCCGCGAGGGCCTCGGCCTCGACGAGGTCGTGGGTGGTGAGGATCAGGGCCATGCCCCGGTCCCGCAGGCCCTCCAGCACCCGGTGCACCGACTGGCGGGCCACGGGGTCGAGTCCCACGGTGGGCTCGTCGAGCAGCAGCAGGTCGGGGCGATGCAACGTGCCGGCAGCGATGTTGATCCGCCGCTGCATGCCGCCCGAGAGCGCTTCGACCGGTTCACCGGCCCGGTCGGCGAGGCCCGACCACTGGAGCGCATCGGCGACGGCCGTGGCCACTTCGTGCCGGTCAAGGCCGGCCAGCCTGCCCAGGATCTCCAGGTTGGTGCGGACGGGCAGCCGGCCCCACAGCGCGATGGACTGGGGCACGAAGCCGACGCGGCGCCGTACTCCCGGGTCGTCCGGCGCCCCACCGCCGATGCGGATCTGGCCCGAGTCGAGGCGCACGCGGCCGGCGAGCGCCCGCAGCAGCGTCGTCTTGCCCGCGCCGTTCGGGCCCAGCAGCACCAGCACCTCGCCCTTGCGTGCGGTGAGATCCGCCCCGGCCAGCGCCGTCCGGTCGCCGAAGCGGCGCAACGCGCTACGGACAGTCAGTAGTGGTTCAGAGTCCAAAGCGGGTGAACAGGTCGCGCTTCTGCCCGAACAGTTTGGCGCCGGCGAAGCGGCCGAGGAGCTTGCCGGTGGTCATCCAGGCGATGCGCTTGCCGCTCTCGCGGTTCGCCAGCATCTGGTCCACCAGCCAGGGCGTCGAGGTCTCCACGTAGTCGCAGAGGATGTTGAGCACCGGACGGATCTTCTGCCAGTCCTCCGCGCTCATTTCCTTTTGCTCGTCGAACCAGTTCTCCGTGATCAGCATGCCGGGGCTGATGGCGCCGATGATGATCTGGGGGTTCTGGTTCTCGGCCACCAGGTACTTGGTCAGCAGCCAGTCGCCGGCCTTGGTGGCGCTGTAGACGCCCATGTTCGGCGTCAGGCGTTTGCCGTCGTAGCTGCCGCCCAGCATGTTGTACAGCGCGCCGAAGCCCTGCTGGCGGAAGCCCGTGATGGCCACCTGGGAGCCGAAGACGCTGCCCTTGAGGTTGCCGTCCACGAGGGTGTGCACCAGTTCCTCGGGAAGCTCGTGCACGGCGAACCGGGACGTGGCCCGGCCGGCATTGTTGATCCAGAAGTCCACGTGGCCGAAGGTGGCCACGGCTTGGTCCCAGAGGGCCTGCAGGTCGGACTTCCGCGTGACGTCGCAGGTCCTGCCGACGACCTTCGCCTTGCCGATCGCGGACAGTTCGGCCACTGCCTTGTCCACGTCCGCCTGCCTGCGGCTGGAGACCACCACGTTGTGGCCGCGCTTGAGGAACTCCACCGCGAGGCCGCGGCCAATGCCGCGGGTGCTGCCCGTGATGACGACGTTGCTCATGGGCGGCGACTGCAGTCCTGCCGGATCTGGTCGAGGAAGTCGGTGGTGATGCGCTGCCACTCCATCTTCATCCAGGGGCTGAAGCGGTCGGGATCCGCGGCGATCTCCCGCGTCAGTTCGTCCGGGCTGATCCAGCGGTGATCGGCGATTTCCGCCGGGTCGACGACCAGTGTGCCGCGCGGATAGCCCGCATAGACGTAGCAGAGCTCATGCTCGGAACCGACGTCGCCGAACCGCGCCTGGTAGCGGAACTTGTAGAGGAAGCGGAGGCGGCACTCCACGCGGAGTTCCTCGCGGACCCGCCGGCGACCAGCGGCCTCGACGGGCTCGCCCGGCCGCGGGTGGCTGCAGCAGCTGTTGGACCAGTAGCCCGGCCACAGCATCTTGCCCGGGGCGCGCTGCTGGATCAGCACCGAGCCCTGCTCGTCGAAGAGGAAGACGGAGAACGCCCGGTGCAGCGTGCCGGCGCCCAGGTGGCCCGCGGTCTTCGGCAGCGTGCCGACTTCCCGGTCCGCCTCGTCGACCAGGACCAGCAGGTCCTCGTCATTAACCAGCCCGGGAGGCTTGACGGACAATACCCTGCTCACTGCGCGGCACCGGGCGTGACGAGCAGGGTGCGGAAGCCCTGGCGCTCGATGGCCTGCTGCACGTCCGCCGTCGTGGCGTCGCTGCACAGGGCGATCATCGCGCCGCCACCGCCGCCGCCCGTGAGCTTGGCGCCGGCCGCGCCCGCGTCGCGCGCCACGTCGATGAGGCGCTCGAGCTCGGGCGTGGAGACCTGGAGGGCATTCAACAGGCCCTGGTTGATGTTCATGAGGTCACCGAGGGTCGTCACATCGTTGTCCTGGATGGCGGAAACGGCCTGCAGCACGAGGCCGTCGATGTCATCGAAGATCTTTTCATAGAGACGGGGATTGCGCTGCCGTGCTTCCGAGACATTCGCCACGGTGCGGGCAGTGAGGCCCTCGCTCTGGGTCATGCCGACCACGATGGAGAGCGGCCTGGGGATGTTCAGCAGTTCGACCAGCGGCGGTGAGCCCCTCCGGTACACGAGCGGCCTGCCGTAGGTGGCGAGCGTGTTGTCGATGCCGCTCGGTTGGCCGTGGGCAGTCTGTTCCGACAGGTACGCGAGTTCGTTCACCTCCACGTCGGTCAGGCCGAGCCTGAAGTGCAGGTCGAGCGCCCGGACGATGGCCACGGCCAGTGCGGCGGAGCCGCCCAGGCCCATGCTGCGCGGGACATCGGGGAACACCTCGATCCGGAGCTTGCGGTCGGCGAGGCCGAGCTTGTCCAGGATGGCCCCGGCGGCCTGCTCGAAGGAACGGCGCTGCTCGGGTGGCTTCGCCAGCTGGTACTCCACGCCCCAGCGGGGGATGAGCAGCTCGACGCCCCGGTCGCCGTCCTCCACGACGGCCCGGATCGTGAGCGGCACGGGGCAGCCGATGGCGTGCCGGCCGTGCACCACGGCGTGCTCGCCGAGGAGGATGATCTTGCCGAAGCCGACGCCGACGCCCGCCTCGGGCAGGCGGCGTGGCGCCGTCGTGCTGTCGGCGGGGGCCGAGCGCCGGACCTCGTCCAGCACCTGCTGAGCCTTCCACACCTTGATTTCACCGCTCTGGAGGACGCGCTCCAGCACCTCGTTGAACAGTTCGGCCGGCGCACCGGCCGCCTTCACCACGCTGCGCGCGTGCAGCGTCATGTGCCCGGCCTGGATGCCGTCAGTGGCCAGCGCCCGGAGGGCCGCGAAGTTCTGCGCGAGGCCCACGGCCGCCATGACCTCGGCCAGCTCAGTGGCCGATTCGACCCCGAGCAGCCGCAGGTTCATTGCCACCCCGGGGTTCGACTCCAGGGGGCCGCCGACGATGCCAACCTTCATCGGCAGCTCGATGCTGCCCCGGAGGTTGCCCGCGTCGTCCTTCCACCACTCCGTCAGGGAGCTGTAGCGGCCGTGGCGCGCGGCGTAGGCGTGGGCGCCGGCCTCGATGGCCCGCCAGTCGTTGCCGGTGGCGAGGGCCACGGCGTCGACGCCGTTCATGATGCCCTTGTTGTGGGTTGCCGCCCGGTAGGGGTCCGCGTGGGCGAAGTCCGCCGCGATGATGACCCCGTCGCGCACGCGTTCGCCGGCGTAGCCCTTGCCGGCGAGGTGAGCCACCGGCAGCGTGACCTCCGCGCGCGCCAGGGCGCGGTCGGCCAGGTTGGAGAGGATGCGCAGGAAGACCTTGCCCTCGGTCAGCTGCTCGATGAGCGAAGCCACGCCCTCGCACATGCCATTGACGAGGTTGGCGCCCATGGCATCCCGGGTGTCCACCAGCAGGTGGACCACCAGCATCAGCTCCCCCGGCATGGAGCGCAGGGGGTAAGAGTGCACCTCCAGGTCCACCGCACCGCCGCCGCGGGCCACCATGCGCGGGTGGAAGCTGTTGGCGAGATCGAGGATCTCCTGCCTGTGCTCGAGCACGGCGGCCCGCGCCCGCGGCAGGTCGGGCAGCTCCAGGACCTGGATCTGGCCGATGAGCACGGGTGCGGTCGAACTCGTGGCGAACCCGCCGGATTCCCGGGCGAGCTTGGCGGTGGCGCTGATGGCGGCCACGATGGACGGCTCCTCGACGGCCATCGGCACCACGTATTCCTTGCCGTTGATCAGGAAGTTCAGGCCGAGGCCCACCGGCATGCCGAGGACGCCGATGACGTTCTCGATCATCTTGTCGGCGGCCTGCAGGTCCAGGGTGGCCTGGCCGGCGGAGAGCAGGTCGAAGTCCGTGTCGCTCAGCAGGCCCCGGTCCCGCACGGCGCGGACCCGCTCGGCGACGGACATCTTGTAGAAGTGCGGGATACGGGATCGGGTCATGGGCTACCCTGGGTCTGAGGCGGGCAAACCGTAGCAGGAATGCCAACCTGCCGCCACGCCCGCGAGGCCGTGATTATGCGATCCTAATGCCCATGGACAAGCCCTGGTTGAGCGCCTACCCGCCGGGCGTGCCCGCCACCCTGGACCTGGATCCGACCGAGTCGGTGGTGGACGTGGTGGACCGGGCGATCGCCCGTTTTCCCGGCCGGCCCGCGTTCAGCAACCTGGGCCGGACCATCAGCTATCGCGACCTGGACGTCCTGCAGCGCCGCTTCGCCACATGGCTCCAGACCCTGCCGGGCGTCGGCCCGGGGGACCGGGTGGCCATCATGCTGCCCAACCTGATCCAGTACCCGGTGGCCCTGTTCGGCGCCTGGCGGGCCGGCATGGTCGTGGTCAACGTCAATCCCATGTACACGGCACCCGAGCTGGAGCACCAGCTGAACGACAGCGGCGCGAAGGTGCTGGTCGTGCTCGCGCAGCGCGCCGGGGCGTTCGCGGAGATCCAGGGCCGGGTCGGCGTCCGCCATGTCCTCGTCACCGGCATCGGCGACCTGCTGGGCTTTCCCCGCGCGCCGCTGGTGAACTTCGCCATGCGCTACGTGCGCCGGCTGCCGGCACCGCCCGTGCCAGGGTCCGTGGGCTGGTCGGCGGTGGCGGCCTGCGACCCCTCCGGGTTCCGCCAGCCGGCGCCGCCCACCGGCACCGACCTGGCCTGCCTGCAGTACACCGGGGGCACCACCGGCCGCTCGCGCGGCGCGATGCTGACCCACGCGAACCTCGTCGCGAACATCCGGCAGATCAACTCATGGTTCGCCGGGCAGCGCATCGATGGCGAGGAGATCATGGTCACGCCGCTGCCCCTGTACCACGTGTACGCGCTGATGTGTAACTGCCTGTGCTACGTGGACTCGGGCGGGCACAACATCCTGATCACCGACCCGCGGAACATCAAGGGCCTGATCGCCGAGCTAAAGCGCTGGAAGTTCACGGCGATCACGGGCGTCAATACGCTCTACCAGGCCCTCGCGGAGCACCCGGACCTCCCCAGCGTGGATTTCTCCTCGCTCAAGGTCACCTCGGCGGGCGGCATGGCGGTCATGCCCGCCACGGCGAAACGCTGGATGGAGATCACGGGGCACATGATCCTCGAGGGCTATGGCCTCTCCGAGACCTCCCCGGTGGTGACGATCAATCCCGTCACGCTGAAGGAATACAACGGCAGCATCGGCCTGCCGCTGCCGAACACGGTCGTGGAGCTCCGGGGGGAGGACGGAAAAGAGGTGGCGCAGGGCGAGCCTGGCGAGATCTGCGTCCAGGGCCCGCAGGTGATGCTTGGCTACTGGAACGACTCCGTCGCCACGGCCAACTGCATGACCAGCGATGGCTTCCTGCGGACGGGGGACATCGCGGTCGTGGATGCCCGGGGCTACTTCCGCATCGTCGATCGCAAGAAGGACATGATCGACGTCTCGGGGCTCAAGGTTTATCCCAACGAGGTCGAGGCCGCGATCACGCACCATCCCGCGGTGCTCGAGGCGGCCTGCATCGGCGTGCCCGACGAGAGGACCGGCGAGGCCGTGAAGCTGTTCCTGACGCTCCGGGCCGGCCAGCAACTGACGGCGGACGAGGTGCGCGAGTACCTGCGCGCATCGCTGGCGCCCTACAAGATTCCCCGTCAGGTCGAGTTCCGCGATTCGCTGCCCAAGTCCAACGTCGGCAAGATCCTCCGCCGCGAACTCCGCCCGCCCTCAGCCCCGTAGGAGCGCCTTCAGGCGCGACCGGAAGGCCGCAGGCCGCGCGACCGGCTATTGTCATGTCAACATGACAATAGTATCTTTGGAGTCGTCCAGGCCGTTTCGGCCTTGCCCAGAACAGGAACCATCGACCATGGCTGCAATGGCAGAACGGGTGGCGGAAAGCCGCGTCGAAATTCGTCCGCTCACGGGCGCCCTCGGGTGCGAGATCTTCGGCGTCGACCTCGCGAACCTGTCGGACGGGGAGTTCGCGCGAATCCACCAGGCGTTCCTTGCTTACTCCGCCGTGATGTTCCACGACCAGGTGCTCACGCAGGAGCAGTTCGCGGCGTTCGGCCAGCGCTTTGCGAAGCTCGAGGACGAGCCCTTCCTGCCGCACCGGGCCGATGTCCCCGGCATCTTCTACCTGCGCGGTGCCCCGAAGAACGGCAAGACCCTGTCGACCCAGAACCTGGGCTGGCATGCGGACCACACCTACCAGCGCAACCCGAGCATGGGCGCGATGCTCTACGCGCGGGACGTGCCCGCCGCCGGCGGCGACACGCTGTTCGCCAGCAACTACCTGTCCTGGGAGGGCCTCTCGCCGGCCATGCAGGCATTCCTGGAGGACAAGGTCGCCATACACGACGTCCTGCAGTACGGCCTGAACTCCGGCCACCACTCCGCAGCCACGGTCGGGGCGATCGAGATGCTGTGGAAGATGCGGCAGAAGTTTCCGCAGACCGAGCACCCGCTCGTCTGCCGGCACCCGGAGACCGGCCGGAAGATGCTCTACCTCAACCAGGCCTGGACCATCGCCATCAAGGGCCTCACCCGCGACGAGAGCGATGCCGTGCTGAGCATGCTCAAGCGCCACTCGGTCCGGGACATCTACTGCTGCCGGTTCCGGTATCGCAACAACTCACTGATGCTCTGGGACAACCGGGCCGTCCAGCACAGCCCGAATTCCGACTACACCGGGCAGCGCCTCATGTGGCGCCTCGCGCTGCACAGCGACTGGCAGCCGGGCAGCTGAGCGGGGCCGGCTGAGGGGTCGGCTGAAGCCGCTCCTACGCTTCGCGGGGTCCGGTGCCGCGGTGCCCGTCCGCGGCCCGCGGCAGCAGCGCCTGTTCCGCCGCAGCCCAGTGATCCGCGTGGATCCAGGTGGCGACGAAGCCCCGCTCCTCGGCCGACGCGAGTCGCTCGTGCAGGGCCAGGCGCGCCTCGAGGGCGAGGGCCTTGTAGGCGCGCAGTACCTGGACCGGCCGCTGGAGTAGCGGCTCCAGCAACCGTTCCATGCCGTCCGCGAGCGACTCGTGGGGGCCGCAGACCCGTTGCAGCAGTCCGAGTTCCCGGGCCTCGCCAGCCGGGATGCGGCGCGCCTCGAGCAGCAGTGCCAGGCCGCGGGCCGGCCCCAGCAGCGCCAGCAGGTCGATGCCGCCGCCCCAGGCCGTCGTCACGTTGAGCTGGGCCTGCAGGAAACCGAGCTCGGCCTGGGCAGTCGCGACCCGCAGGTCGCAGGCCATGGCCAGCTCGGCGCCGCCACCCAGCGCATGCCCGTTCAGCGCGGCGAGCACGGGCACCGGGAAGCGGCGCACCGCATCGAGCGCCGTCCGGGCCCGGCGCGACATGGCCAGCGTTTCGGCCTCGCTCCGTACGGCGTCCAGTT
>CAZTGY010000092.1:0-4039 GCA_964613445.1 uncultured Chromatiaceae bacterium
GCGACTACAAGATTGCGGACCAGTGGCGGGTCCTGGAGCCGGGCATGGCGCTCACTGTCGAACCGGGAATCTACATTCCCCCCGGCACGCGGGGAGTGCCCAAACGGTGGTGGAACATCGGCGTACGCATCGAGGACGACGTGCTCGTCACCCGCGAGGGGGCGGATGTCCTGACCCGCGACCTGCCCCGGGACCCGGACGTGCTCGAAGCCCTCGTCGGCGCCGCGGCCCAATGACCGTGCAGGGTGCCCCGGCCGAAGCTGACTGTGACGTCCTCATTGCCGGGGGCGGCATGGTGGGAGCAAGCCTGGCGGTGGCGCTGGCCGGCCTTCCCTTGCGAGTGACCCTGGTGGAGGCGGTGCCCGCCGGGGTTCCCGGCCAGCCCAGCTTCGATGCCCGGACCACGGCACTTTCACGCAGCAGCCAGCACATCCTGGCGACCCTCGGGATCTGGGCCCCGGTCCGGGCCGACGCGACGCCGATCCGGCGCATCCATGTGTCCGAGCGCGGCCGGCTTGGCACGACGGTGATAGACGGCAGGGATGAGGGCGGCGAGCCCCTGGGCTACGTCGTCGAGAACCGGCTGCTTGGTGCGGCGCTGTGGCGGGCCATGGGCGGCAGTCCCAACGTGAGGCTGCGCTCTCCCGCCACCGTGGCCGGCGTGGCGGCCACCGAAGATACGCTGGCTGTCACGGTGCAGGAGGGGGGGCCGCCACGGTGCTCCGCACGCGCCTGCTGGTGGTGGCCGATGGTGCCCGCTCGCGATTGCGGGCGTCACTGGGTATCGCGGCGCGGATTCGTCCCTACGAGCAGGTTGCGATTGTTGGCAACGTCGCGGTGAGTGGCGGCAAAGCGGCAGGCGACGGTGGACTGATTGCCTACGAGCGGTTCACGCCGGATGGTCCCCTGGCCCTCCTGCCGGCCGGGCAGGGCAGGTATGTCTTCGTGCTGACCCGGCAGGCCGAGGTTGCCGATGCGGTTGCGAGCCTGCCGGATGCCGGATTCCTTGAGCTGCTGCAGCGGGAGTTCGGTTACCGGCTCGGTCGCTTCGAGCGCGTTGGCGCACGGAGCAGCTACCCGCTCGAGCTGGTCGAATCCGGCACGGTAACCGCCCCGCGCGTCGCCGTGGTCGGCAATGCCGCGCACGGGCTGCATCCGGTTGCCGGGCAGGGCTATAACCTGGGCTTGCGCGACGCCGCGGCCCTTGCCGAACTCCTCGCGGAGACGGCCGGCGCCGATCCCGGCCGCGCGGACCTGCTGGCGCGCTATGCCGCCTGGCGCCGGCCCGACCAGCGGCGGGTGGTTGCCTTCACGGATGGCCTCATCCGCCTCTTTGACCGGCGTGGCCTCGGGCCATTCCGGGGGATCGGCCTGCTGCTCTTCGATGCCGTGCCCGGGGCCAAGCGCCTCCTGGCCCGGGAGACCATGGGCCTTGGTGGCCGGCAGACGCGGCTGGTGCGGGGACTGCCGTTGTGACCCGGCACGACTACGACGTATTGATCGTTGGCGGAGGTGTAGCCGGCCTCGCGTTTGCAGGCCTGCTGCGTGAGTTCCTGCGCGGGCGGCGGGAGCCCCTGCGCATCGGCGTGCTGGAGAGTCGCGCGCCGGTCTGCCCCGCTGCCGACGAGGGGCCCGGACTGCGGGTGTTCGCCATCGCTCCTGCGGGGCGGGAGGTCCTCGAGGCCTGCGGCGGCTGGAGCGCCCTGCCCCCGGGGATGGCTGCGCCCTACGAGCGCATGCGCGTCTGGCAGTCAGGCAGTACGCCCTTCGGCGCCGGCAGCATCGGCTTCGATGCCGCTGACAGCGGCGCACCCGATCTGGGTCACATCGTGGACCATGACTGCCTGCGGCACGGTCTCTGGAACGCCCTCGAGGTTCCTGATGGTGGCCCGGTTGACCTGCTTGTCGCGTCGCCGCCCACCGGCCTCGAGACCGGCCCCGGGGCGATGACCGTACGGCTGGCCGACGGCACGGACCTGGGAGCCCGGCTGCTGGTGGGTGCCGACGGCGCCAACTCCTGGGTGAGGACACAGCTTGAGCTGCCGACCACCGGGCGGGATTACGGCCAGCTCGCGCTGGTTGGCCACGTGAGCAGCGAGCGCCCGCACCAGCGCACGGCCTGGCAATGCTTCACGCCGGGAGGCCCCGTTGCGCTGTTGCCGCTGGCAGACGGGCGCTCGTCAATCGTCTGGTCGTGTTTCGAAGCCGAGGCCCGGGAAATCCAGGCCCTGCCCGATGACGCGTTCGGCGCCCGGCTTACGGCGGCAACCGGGCGCGTGCTTGGCGACCTTCGGCCGACGACCCCGCGGCTTGCGTTGCCGCTGGCCGCGAGACATACCCATCGCTACACTGGCGCGCGTTTCGCCCTGATCGGCGATGCCGCGCACCAGATCCACCCGCTGGCGGGACAGGGGATCAATCTGGGCCTGCTCGACGTCGAGGCCCTGGCCAGGACTCTGGCGAACCATCTGCTTCGCACGCGGCGGGCCGATCCGGGTGATGCGCTGGTTCTCCGTCGCTACGAGCGGTGGCGCAAGGGTGCCAATCTGCTGACGATGACGGCAATGGAAGGACTGCACCGGGTGTTCACCAGTGACTCCACGGCCCTCACGCGCCTCGCTGCCGCGGGACTCGGAGCCGTGGACCGGTTGCCTGCGGTCAAGCGCCTCCTGATGGCGCAGGCCGCGGGCTCCGGGCAGGTGGCCAGGGGGCTCCATGCAGGGCTATAAGATCTGGGTCTTCGTGCTGGCCCTGTTCCTGATCGGCGGCAGCCTGTTTCTCTACAAGTGGCGCGGGCTCGGTTATCCGCTGTTGCCCGAGGAGGAGACCCGCATCTGGACGGTCGAGGTCACCTTCCAGTTCGACGCCGGCGAGCGGGCCATGCCGGTGAAGGCGACGCTGCACATCCCCGGCCTCACGCCGGGTTTCGCGGTACTCGACGAGAATTTCGTGTCCCGTGGCTTCGGCTTCACCACCCGGCTCGTGGCCGGCGGCCGCCAGGTGCAGTGGGCGATCCGCCGCGCCAAGGGGCCGCAAACCCTCTACTACAGGGCCGTCGTCTACAAGGATCCCGCCCAGGCCGAGAACGACACCACTCCCCCGTTTCCCACGATGCCCGTGCTTGGCGAGCCGCTCGATACGGCCTTGCAGGAGCTCGTTGCCCAGGTCCGGGAGCAGTCGGCCGATCCCGCATCCTTCACCGTTGAATTGCTGAAGCGGCTGGCGGATTCCGCAGGCGACCAGAATGTGGGTCTCTTGCTGGCGGGGCAGACCGATCCCACGGCACGGGCCCGGACCGCCGTCACGGTGCTTGCCGCTGCTCAGATACCTGCACGACTGATGCGCGGCGTGAACCTCGTGGATCGCGAGCGGCAGGCCCGCCTCCTGCCCTGGCTGGAAGTGCACGATGGGGATCGCTGGCTGTACTTCGATCCGGCCACCGGTGCCCAGGGCCTGCCGGAGAATTTCCTGACCTGGTGGCGCGGTGATGACCCGCTATACACCATGGATGGCGGCGGCAAGACCGAGATCCGGTTCGCCGTGCAGCGGAACGAGGCCGATCCCGTGCTGGTGGCCGAGCGCCGGGCGCAGACCGTCCAGTCGCGCATTGCCGATTTCTCGCTGTTCTCCCTGCCGATCCAGACACAAGCCGTCTATGCGGTGCTGCTGATGATCCCCCTGGGCGCCCTGGTGGTGGTGGTGCTCCGCAACGTGGTGGGCATAGCTACCTTCGGCACATTCATGCCGGTGCTGGTCGCCCTGTCGTTCCGGGAGACCCAGGTGCTGGCAGGCGTAATCCTGTTCTCTCTGGTGGTGACGCTCGGCCTGCTGTTCCGGTTCTTCATGGAGAACCTGCGCCTCCTGCTGGTGCCCCGGCTCGCCGCCGTGCTGATCATAGTCGTGCTGCTGATGGCCGTGATCAGCATCGTCTTCCACCAGCTGGGCCTCGACATGGGGCTTTCCGTCGGCCTGTTCCCCATGGTCATCCTCACCATGACCATCGAGCGCATGTCCATCGTCTGGGAGGAGCGTGGCCCCA
>CAZTGY010000092.1:4049-9340 GCA_964613445.1 uncultured Chromatiaceae bacterium
CCATCTGCTTCACGGTCATGGACATCGACGTGCTGAAGCACCTGTTCTTCGTCTTCCCCGAGCTGCTGCTCTGGGTGCTCGCCATCTGCCTCCTGCTCGGCCGCTACAGCGGCTACCGCCTGCTGGAGCTGGTGCGCTTCAAATCACTGGCCGTACCGCCGCCCTGATGCTCGGGTTGATTGGCAGGCTGGCGGGAAACGGGGTGGTGGGCCTCAACGAGAGGAACTGCCAGTACATCATGCGTTACAACCCCCGGCGGCTTTACCCGCTGGTGGACGACAAGCTGGCAACCAAGCGCCTGGCGATGGCCGCGGGCCTGCCAGTCCCGGAGCTCTACGGCGTGATCAGCAGCCACCGGGAGGTGCGCGACCTGCCGACGATCGTGGCGGCCCATCGGGATTTCGTCGTGAAGCCGGCCCAGGGTTCGGGTGGCGACGGCATCCTGGTGATTTCTGCCCGGGTCAAGGACAGGAACGTATACCGGCTGGTGGACGGCTCGATCATGGGCGAAGACGACATCGAGCATCACCTCTCCAACATCATCAGCGGGCAGTACAGCCTCGGCGGGCACCGCGACGTCGCGCTGGTGGAGTACTGCGTGAAATTCGATGCCACGTTTGCGGAGCATTCCTTTCGCGGTGTGCCCGACATCCGCGTGATAGTGTTTCGCGGTTACCCGGTGATGGGCATGGTCCGTCTGCCGACGCGCCGGTCCCATGGCAAGGCGAACCTGCACCAGGGCGCGGTGGGCGCCGGGCTCGATCTCGCCACCGGCCGGACCACCTACGGCGTCACCGGCAACTCCACCGTGACGGAGCACCCAGACACGGGAGCCGCCATCGGCGGCCTGCAGATCCCGCAGTGGGAATACCTTCTCCAGTTCGCGGCCCGCTGCTACGAGCTCACCGGCCTCGGCTACCTGGGCGTGGATATCGTGCTCGACCGGGACAAGGGGCCGATGTTGCTGGAACTGAATGCCCGCCCCGGGCTGAACATACAGATCGCCAACCGCTGCGGGCTCCGGCCCCGGCTGGAACTGGTGGAAGCGGAGCCGGCCGGAGCCTCCGTCGAGGAGCGAGTGGCCTTTGCAATGAACACCTTGGCGACGGCCGCACCGGCGCTGAACTGACGGGAGATCGGTCCTTGGGACACCAGACGCCTCTATTCGCCGACCACGTGGCCGCGGGCGCGCGCATGGTCGAATTCGGTGGCTGGGACATGCCCCTGCAGTACGCCTCGGCCCTGGCCGAGCACCACGCCGTGCGGAAGTCCTGCGGCATCTTCGACGTGTCGCACATGACCGTGGTGGACGTGATGGGGCCTGATGCCACGAACTTTCTCCGACGCCTGCTGGCCAACGACATCGGCAAGCTCCGGGAGCCCGGGCAGGGCCTCTACAGCTGCATGCTCAACGACGCGGGCGGCGTAGTCGACGACCTGATCGCGTACTGGACGGGCGACGACCGCTTCCGGCTCGTCGTGAACGCCGCCACCCGGTCCCAGGACCTGGCCTGGCTGGCACGCGTCGCGGACCGGGATGATGTCGTGCTCCGCCACCGGGATGACCTGCTGATGGTGGCCATCCAGGGGCCGTCGGCCAGGGAGCTGGCTGCGCCACTCCTGCCGAACGGCGCCGGCAAGGCCGCGCTGGAGCTGAAGACCTTCGCGTCCCTGTTGCTGGACGACCTGTTCGTCGCCCGGACGGGCTACACGGGCGAGGACGGCTTCGAGGTCATACTGCCCGTGGCCGCAGGCCTCGACCTGTGGAACGGACTGGCAGGGGCTGGAGCCACGCGCTGCGGTCTGGGCGCCCGTGACACCCTGCGGCTCGAGGCCGCGCTGAACCTGTACGGGCAGGACATGGACGCGGGCACGTCACCACTGGTCTCGGGCCTTGCCTGGACCGTGGCCTTCGAGCCGGCCGACCGGCAGTTCCGCGGGCGTGCAGCGCTGGAGCAGCAGAAGGCGGGGGGCCTCAAGGAAAAGTTGACGGGCGTCCTTCTGGAAGATCGCGGTATCATGCGGCACGGCCAGCGGGTGCTCACCCCGGCCGGCGAAGGCGTGATAACCAGCGGCGGTTTTTCCCCCACCATGGACCGTTCCATCGCGCTCGCGCGGGTGCCTGTGGCGGCGGAGGGCCCGTGCCAGGTGGAGATCCGCTCGGCGCCGCGGGCGGCACGCATCGTGCGTCCCCCGTTCGTCCGCCACGGCCGGGTACTTGTCGGGTAGCAACTCAGGAATTTCCCATGAGCGACGTGCCGAAGCACCTTCAGTACACCAAGGAACATGAGTGGATCCGCCGGGAGGCCGACGGGACCGTCGTCGTCGGCATCACTGACCATGCGCAGCACCAGCTTGGCGAGCTGGTCTACGTCGAATTGCCCGAGGCCGGGCGCGCCCTGAAGCCGGGCGACGCCATGGCAGTGGTCGAGTCCACCAAGGCCGCTTCGGACGTCTACTCCCCGCTGGCTGGCACCGTGGCCGACGTGAATCCCGCCCTCAGCTCGCAGCCCGAACTGGTGAACACCGATCCCTACGGTGCCGGGTGGCTCGTGCGGCTGAAGCCGGCCGACGCCGGTTCCGCAGGCGGGCTCCTGGACGCCGTCGCCTACGCCGCGCTGCTCGACGCCGGGCATTGAGCCGGATAGCCGACGCCCGTGCCGTTCATTCCCCATACGCCTGACGAAACCTCCGACATGCTGCGCGCCATCGGCGTGCGGACGATCGAGGACCTCTTCGACGAGATCCCCGCGAAGCTCCGGGTGGACGGCCTGCCGGGCGTGCCGGCGGGGTTGTCCGAGGCCGCCATCACCCGGCTGATGCGCGAGCGGGCAGGGCGCAACGTGCCCAGCCTCTGCTTCCTCGGCGCGGGCGCCTATGAGCACCACATTCCGGCGGCCGTGTGGGAGATCGCCACCCGCGGCGAGTTCTACAGTGCCTACACGCCCTACCAGGCGGAAGCGAGCCAGGGAACGCTGCAGCTGATCTACGAATACCAGTCCATGCTGGCCGGGCTCACGGGGCTGGATGTCTCCAACGCTTCCCTCTACGACGGCGCCACCGCGTTCGCGGAAGCCTGCCTGATGGCGGTGCGCAGTTCCCGCCAGGCGCGCTCCAGGCGCGTGGCCGTGGCCCGGTACGTGAACCCCACCTGGCGCAGGGCCGCCCGGGCGCTGCTGGCAGGCCAGAACGTTGAGCTCGTGGAGCTGGCTGCGTCGGGAGGCCGTACTGACCTCGCCGCGCTGGCCGCGCTCGAGGGCCAGGACTTCGCCGCCCTCTGCATTCCCTACCCGAACTTCCTGGGTGGGTTCGAGCCGGTGGACGAGCTGACGGACTGGGCCCACGCCCGGGGCATGCTGGTCATTGCCGCGTGCAATCCCACGGCGCTGGCCCTGCTCAAGCCACCTGGCGAGTGGGGCGCGAAGGGCGCGGACATCGCCTGTGGCGAAGGCCAGCCCCTCGGCATCCCGCTCAGTTCCGGCGGGCCATACTTCGGGTTCCTTACCTGCCGGCAGGCGCTCGTCCGGCAGATGCCGGGCCGGATCGTCGGCGGTACCGTCGACGTGGAGGGTCGCCCTGGCTTCACGCTCACGCTCCAGGCCCGGGAGCAGCACATCCGCCGTTCCAAGGCGACCTCGAACATCTGTACCAACCAGGGCCTGATGGTCACCGCGGCGACCATCTATCTTTCCCTGCTGGGCAGCGAGGGACTGCGGCGGGTGGCCGCCCAGTGCCACGCCAGCACGCGCGCCCTCGTCGGTGCGCTCACCGGCCTTGGCGGGGTCAACGCGCCGTTCGCGCCCTATTTCCACGAGGCCGTGCTGACGCTGCCGCGGCCCGTCGCGCCGGTGCTCCAGCAGCTGGCGGCGACCGGCATCCTCGGCGGGTTCGATCTCTCGGCCGACTTCCCGGAGCTGGGCAACGGGCTGCTCGTCTGCGCCACGGAAGTGCGCACGGCGGAGGACATCGGCGCCTACCGGCGCGCCCTCGCCAATGTGCTCGGCGTAGCAGTGGCGGCATGATGCGGGAGCCCCTGATCTTCGACCAGGGCCGGCCGGGCCGTCGCGCGCCGTCGCAGGCGCCCGGCGTCGCCGCCGCAATCGACGATTTGCCGGCGGCGCTGCTTCGGGGCAGGGCGCCGCCGTTGCCCGAGGTGTCGGAGTTGCAGGTCGTGCGACACTTCACGCGCCTTTCGCAGCTCAACTTCTCGATCGACACGCACTTCTACCCGCTGGGTTCGTGCACGATGAAGTACAACCCGCGCGCGGCGAACAAGCTGGCGATGCTTCCGGGGTTCCTGGACCGTCACCCCCTTGAGCCCGAGTCCCATGCACAGGGCGTGATGGAGTGCCTGTTCGACCTGCAGGAAATCCTCAAGGCAGTGACCGGCATGACCGGAGTCTCCCTGACGCCGATGGCCGGTGCCCAGGGCGAGTTCGCCGGCGTGGCGATGATCCGCGCCTACCACGTGGCCCGCGGCGACGTGGGGCGCACGCAGATCATCGTCCCGGACGCGGCGCACGGCACCAACCCCGCGACAGCCACCATGTGCGGCTGCGATGTAGTCGAGATACCCACGGGCCCGGACGGGGACGTGGACGTGGACGCCCTCCGCAAGGTCGTCGGCCCGCAGACCGCCGGCATCATGCTCACGAATCCATCGACCCTCGGCGCTTTCGAACGGCAGATTGCCGGGATAGCCGACGTGGTCCACGGCGCCGGCGGGCTGCTGTACTACGACGGCGCCAACCTGAACGCCATCCTGGGCCGCGCGCTGCCCGCCGCCATGGGCTTCGACGTCGTGCACATCAACCTGCACAAGACCTTCTCCACGCCCCACGGCGGCGGCGGGCCCGGTGCGGGCATCGTTGCCGTGACGGATCGCCTGGAGCCCTTCCTGCCCATTCCGATAGTCGGCAAGCGGGAAGGCCAGTACGTGTGGCTCGCCGAAGGTGAAAGGCCCCGGAGCATCGGGAGGCTGTCCGGTTTCATGGGGAATGCCGGCATCCTGCTGCGCGCCTACGTCTACATGCGCCTGCTGGGTGCCGAGGGCATGCGGCGCGTGTCGGGATTCGCCACGCTAAACGCGAATTACCTGATGAAGCGGCTGGCTGCCGCGGGTTTCTCGCCCGCCTTTCCGCAGCGGCGTGCCAGCCACGAGTTCATAATTACGCTCAAGGACATCGCCCGGGACACCGGCGTCAACGCGATGGACTTCGCCAAGGCACTGCTCGACAAGGGCTTCCATGCGCCCACCACGTACTTCCCGCTGCTGGTGCCCGAGTGCCTGC
>CAZTGY010000093.1:0-4055 GCA_964613445.1 uncultured Chromatiaceae bacterium
CCGCGCAGGTGCAGGGGTTGCAGTCGCAGGTGAAGTCCTGGTTGGTTTCCATGGTGGTCTCCTTGCTGGATGGGGTTCAGTGGACACGGGTGCCACTCTAGGAGGACGCATCGCCCGCGGCTTGAACGAAAGGGCTGCCTTTCCCCGGGCGCCCGGGGTTCATGGCCAGGCCCCTCCCGGCCCGCTGGCCGGGCTCCGCCCTGGTCAGCCAATCCGCCCGACCCTTATGTAATGAAGCAAGGCCCGGCGGGGCCTGCCACGGTATGGGAGGCCGGGAGCGCCGGCCCGGAACCCGCTAGAATGACCCCATGACCGACGACGACTCCGACGACCGCTCAGGCGGGACCTGGTACGGCCGCCTGCGGCGGGTGCTCAAGGGCGATGCCGCTACCCGTGAAGACCTGCTCGACTGGTTGCGGGAGTCCCACGCCCAGACCGTGCTGGATGCCGACGAGCTCGCCATGCTCGAAGGGGTCCTGGGCGTGTCCGAGACCCAGGTGCGGGACGTCATGGTGCCCCGGTCCCAGATGGCCGTTCTCGAGCGGGACGCGCCCCGGGATGAAATCCTGAGGGCCATCGTCGAGAGCGGCCACTCCCGCTTCCCGGTGATCGGCGAGGACCGGGAGGAGGTCGTCGGCATCCTGCTGGCCAAGGATGTGCTGCGCCACTTCGTCGAGACCCCGGACCAGCCCTTCGACATTTCCCGCTACATCCGCCCGGCCACGTTCATACCCGAGAGCAAGCGGCTGAACACGCTGCTCAAGGAGTTCCGGGGCAGCCGGAACCACATCGCCATCGTGGTGGATGAGTACGGCGGCATCACGGGCCTGCTCACCATCGAGGACGTGCTCGAGGAGATCGTCGGCGAGATCGACGACGAGCACGACTCCGCCGAGGTCGGCCCGATCCAGGAGCAGGAGCCCGGCCGGTATCACGTTCGCGCCCTCGCCCGGATCGACGAGTTCAACGACTTCTTCGCTACCCGCCTGGACGACGAGAACTATGACACCGTGGGTGGCCTCGTGATGCACGAGCTCGGCCACCTGCCTCGCAAGGGGGAGACCCTGCAATTCGGCGAGTTCCGGTTCCGCGTCCTCCAGGCCGATCGCCGGCGGATCCACAGCGTCGAGGTCACGCGGGGGCCGGCCACAGCCGCTGCTGCCGACGGCGACGTGGCCGCGGCCTGATCCGGGCCTTGATCCGTCGCCTGCTCACAGCCCGCGGGCGTATCGTGGCGGTGATCGCCGGCGCCGCGTTGCCGCTCAGCTTCGCCCCTTTTGGATTCTGGTGGCTCGCTCCGCTGCTGATGGCGCTCCTGTTCCTGCTGATCGAGGGCGAGTCCGGCCGCGAGCGGGCGCTGCGGGGCTTCTGGTTCGGGGCTGGCACCTTCTCGACCGGCACCTACTGGCTGTACATCAGCATTCACGATTTCGGTGGCGTCGCGCCGCCGATTGCCGTTGCGCTGTGCGGTGCCCTGATCCTCCTCCTGGCGTCGTACCTGGCCGCCTGGGGTGCTCTCACGGCATTGGTCGGGCAGCGGGAGCCGGCCTGGCAGCTGCTGGCCGTGTTGCCCGCCTCCTGGGTTGGCGTGGAGTGGGTGCGTGGCTGGCTGTTCAGCGGCTTTCCCTGGCTGAGCCTGGGTTACGGCCAGATCGACGGGCCTTTGGCGGCCTGGGCACCCGTCGTCGGCGTCCATGGACTGTCACTGGTGGTGGTGCTCTGCGCTGGCGCGCTGGCCCTCCTCGGCACGGGCCCGAACCGGGCGCGGCTGGCCGCGCTCGCCGTTCTCGCAGTGGCGGGCGGGACCGCGGCGCTGCTCGCGGGCCGCGACTGGACCGCCCCAGCGGGGGAGCCCATGAGCGTGGCGCTGGTGCAGGGGGGCATTTCCCAGGACCGGAAGTGGCTGCTGGAGGAGCTGGAGACCACCAAGGCACTGTTCCTCGAACTGACGCTCGGCCTCGATGACGCCGACCTGATCATCTGGCCGGAGGCCGCCATTCCCGCGCTTGCCCACGAGGAAGAAGACTTCCTGCGTTCACTGGGCGCACTCATGAAGGCCCGCAAGCAGGAGCTGATCCTCGGCATACTCACCTTCGACTTCGGCACGGGCGAGTTCCGCAACTCGCTGCTCACGATCGGGGAGAGCAGCGGTGTCTACCACAAGCGCCACCTGGTGCCGTTTGGCGAGTACTTCCCGGTTCCGGACTTCGTCCGCAACGTGCTGCGGCTCATGAACCTGCCCTACACCGACATAGCCCCCGGGCTCGAGGGCCAGCGGCCGCTGGTTGCCCGGGGCGTCGCCCTGGCCCCGGGCATCTGCTACGAGGACGCCTTCGGTGACGAGCTCCGGGACTTCCTGCCGGAGGCCGGCCTGCTGGTGAACGTCAGCAATGACGGCTGGTTCGGCGACTCCATCGCCCCGCACCAGCATCTGCAGATGGCCCGCTTCCGCGCCCTGGAGTCGGGACGGTACATGCTGCGCAGTACGAACACGGGCATCACCGCCGTGATCGATCCCCGGGGCGCGGTCGTCCGGCAGGGCGAGCAGTTCAAGGCGGTCGTCGTCACGGCCACCGTCCAGCCCCGGACAGGAGCGACGCCCTGGGTCCGGTTTGGCAACTGGCCGGTACTGGCAACGAGCGTCCTGCTGCTGGTGATGGCGGCGGCGCCGGTCAGGCAGCTGGTGCCCCGACGTTCAGCCTGAACCGGCAGCCTCGCTGCCGTTGTATCCTTGCGGCCTTCATTCACCTGCCCGAAGCTGCCGCCGTCGTGAGCGATCAGTCCCAAACCCTGCCCGAGTACAACCCGCAGGCCGTCGAAGCCGAAGCCCAGGGCTGGTGGTCCGACCACGACAGCTTCCGGGCCCGGGAAGACGCGTCCCGCGAGAAGTTCTACTGCCTGTCCATGTTTCCGTACCCCAGCGGGCGGCTGCACATGGGCCACGTCCGGAACTACACGATCGGCGACGTGATCGCCCGCCAGCAGCGCATGCTGGGCCGGAACGTGCTCCAGCCCATGGGCTGGGACGCCTTCGGCCTGCCGGCGGAGAACGCTGCCATGGCCAAGGGCGTGGCGCCCGCCGCCTGGACCTGGGACAACATCGCCTACATGCGCCGGCAGCTCCAGTCCCTGGGCTTCGGCATCGACTGGAGCCGGGAGCTCGCCACCTGTCAACCGGCGTACTACCGCTGGAACCAGTGGCTGTTCCTGCGCCTGCTGGAGAAGGGCCTGGTCTACCAGACCACCGGCACGGTGAACTGGGACCCGCTGGACCAGACCGTGCTCGCCAACGAGCAGGTCATCGACGGCCGCGGCTGGCGCACCGGCGCCGTCGTCGAGAAGCGCGAGATCCCCATGTACTACATGCGGATCACCGCCTACGCCGATGAGCTGCTCGAGGCCCTCGACACCCTGCCGGACTGGCCGGAGCGCGTGCGCCTGATGCAGGCCAACTGGATCGGCCGGAGCGAGGGCGTGGAGATCGCCTTTCCCTACGCGGAATCCGCCCGGCAGGCGGCCGGCGCGGACGGCGTGCTGAAGGTGTTCACCACCCGGGCCGACACGCTGCAGGGCGCCACCTACTGCGCCGTGGCCGCGGAGCACCCGCTGGCCACCGCGGCCGCCCGCGCCAATCCCGCGCTGGCGGCCTTCGTGGACGAGTGCAAGCGGGGCAGCGTGATGGAGGCCGACGTGGCCACCGCCGAGAAGCGCGGGATGCCGACGGGGCTCCACGTCATCCACCCGCTGTCCGGCGCGACGCTGGAGGTCTGGGTCGCCAACTACGTGCTGATGGGCTACGGCGAGGGCGCCGTGATGGCCGTGCCAGCCCACGACGAGCGGGACTTCGAGTTTGCGTCGAAGTACAGCTTGCCCATCCGCTGCGTCATCCGCTCCGCCACCGGTGCCTACGCCGACACCGTTGCGCCCTGGCAGCCCGCCTACGCCGAGCACGGCATCACGGTGGGTTCCGGCGAATTCGACGGCCTGGAGTTCCAGCAGGCCGTGGATGCCATTGCCGCCGCCCTGGAGAACAAGGGCCTCGGCCGCAAGCGCGT
>CAZTGY010000093.1:4065-9281 GCA_964613445.1 uncultured Chromatiaceae bacterium
GACTGGCTGATCTCCCGCCAGCGGTACTGGGGCACCCCCATCCCGATCATCCACTGCGCCGCCTGCGGCGCCGTGCCGGTGCCGGATGACCAGTTGCCCGTCGTCCTGCCCGAGGACTGCGTGCCCGACGGCAGCGGCAATCCGCTGCGCAAGCGCGACGATTTCCTGGCCTGCACCTGCCCCGCGTGCGGCAAGCCGGCACGCCGGGAGACCGACACGATGGACACCTTCGTGGACTCGTCCTGGTACTTCCTGCGCTACGCCTGCGCCGACAACGCCCGGGCCATGGTGGACGAGCGGGTCAGGTACTGGTTGCCCGTGGACCAGTACATTGGTGGCATCGAGCACGCCATCCTCCACCTGCTGTACTCCCGCTTCTGGACGCGGGTGATGCGCGACCTGGGCCTGGTGGCGCTC
The DNA here is from genome assembly GCA_964613445.1 of uncultured Chromatiaceae bacterium. Classification (GTDB taxonomy): domain Bacteria; phylum Pseudomonadota; class Gammaproteobacteria; order Steroidobacterales; genus SHZI01. Next base: position 4,483 of record CAZTGY010000093.1, read on the forward strand.
GACGAGCCGTTCGCGAGGCTGCTGACGCAGGGCATGGTCCTGAACGGCATCTACTTCCGGAAGACAGCGGCGGGTCGCATCGCGTACTACAACCCGACCGAGGTCGGGGAGCGGGATGATGGAGCCGGCGGCCGGACGGTCGTCCTGCTGGCCGATGGCCAGCCGGTGGAATCCGGCGGCATGGGCACCATGTCCAAGTCGAAGAACAATGGCGTGGACCCGCAGATGCTGGTGGACACGCTCGGCGCCGACACGGCCCGCCTCTTCACCATGTTCACCGCGCCGCCCGAGCAGACGCTGGAATGGTCGGACGAGGGCGTGCAGGGCGCGTCCCGGTTCCTGAAGCGCATATGGCGGGCGGTGCACGCCCACGTCGCCGGCGGGCCCGCCGGCGACGTGGCCCCCGCTGGCCTGAATGAGCCCCAGAAAGCCCTGCGCCGGCAGGTGCACCAGACGCTGGCGAAGGTGTCCGACGACATCGGCCGCCGCCGAACCTTCAACACGGCCATCGCCGCCGTCATGGAGCTGCTCAACGCGCTGAACCGGGCGGACACGGCCACGCCGGCCGATCGTGCCGTGATCCAGGAGGCTCTCGAGCTGACGGTGCTCATGCTGTCGCCGATCGTCCCGCACATCTGCCACCGGCTGTGGAACGTCCTCGGCCACGGCGGCGCGATCATCGACCAGCCCTGGCCACAGCCGGATCCAGCGGCGCTCGTGGCGGACACGCGTGAGATCGTCGTCCAGGTGAACGGCAAGGTGCGGGGCCGGGTCACCGTGGCGGCAGCCGCGTCCGAGGCCGACGTGCGTGCCGCGGCCCTGGCCGACGGGAACGTGCGGCGCTTCGTGGACGGCCAGCCCGTGCGCAAGGTGATCGTCGTGCCCGGGAAGCTCGTGAATGTGGTCGTCTGACCGGGCCCTGCGCCGGCTGGCGGCCCTGCTCGCGCTGGTCCCCCTGCTGGCGGCGGCCGGCTGCGGATTCCAGTTCAGGGGCACGCCCGGGTTGCCGCCCCAGATGGCGATCATCCATATCCAGGCGGCCGACCGCTACAGCCCGTTCTACCGGGAACTGGTGACCGTGCTGCGCCGGAATGACGTCACGCTGACGGACGATCCAGGGCAGGCCCGTACCGTCATCAAGGTGCTGGCGGACGACACTGGCCGCCGGCTGCTGTCGGTGACTACCCGCAACGTACCCGCGGAGTACGAGGTGTTCTACCGGGTACGGTTCTCGGTGGACGTGGATGGCGCCGAAGCCGTGCCACTGGAACAACTGGCCATGACCCGTAACTTTGCCTTCGATGAGACCGCGGTGCTCGGGAAGTCGGGTGAGGAGGAGATCATCCGTCAGGCCATTGCCAGCGACCTGGTGGGTCTCGTCACCCGCCGGCTCGCGGCGGTGCGCTGAGCCGCCATTCCGCCCGGTCGTGGCCACGTCCCGCCGCTCAGCCTCGCGGATTTTCCTGCGCGCATTGCTCGCCGCATTCGCAGTCTTCGTGGGCCTGACCCTGTTCCTCGTGCTCCCGCTCCGCTGGCTGCCCCCGCTGACGTCGAGCTTCATGCTGCAGAACTGGCTGGGACAGCGGAGCCTCTCGGCTGACGTGCACTACGACTGGGTGGCGCGCGACAGGATCAGCCGCCGGGCTGCGCTGGCCGTGCTCGCCGCCGAGGACCAGAAGTTCTTCAGCCACCCCGGCTTCGACATGGAGTCGATCCGCAAGGTGTGGAAGCGCAATGGCAATGGCAAGGGCAGGCAGGTGCGGGGCGCCTCCACGATCAGCCAGCAGGTGGCGAAGAACCTGTGGCTCTGGCCTGCCCGCAGCTGGTTCCGCAAGGGTCTCGAGGCCTGGTTCACCCTGTGGGTAGAGTTCCTCTGGCCGAAAGAGCGCATCCTCGAGGTCTATCTCAACATCGCCCAGTTCGGCCCCGACATCTACGGCGTCGAAGCCGCGGGACGCCAGTACTTCCGCAAGCCTGCCGCCGCGCTCAACGAGCCGGAGGCGGCCCTGCTGGCTGCCGTGCTGCCCAATCCGAAGCTGTTCAAGGTTCGGAACCCGTCCCGCTACACGACGCGGCGCCAGGCCTGGATCCAGCGGCAGGCACGCCGGCTGAGCGACGAGTTGCCCGAGTCCCGCTGGTCCGCGAAGCGGTGACCCGCTAGGCTGATCCCGAATCCATCCTGGAGAATTGCATGGCTATCGTCGCCGCCGTGATCGCGCTCGCCCTGATCGAATTCATCGTCTTCGGCCTGCTGGTGGCCCGGGCCCGCGTCCAGTGTGGGGTAAAGGCGCCGGCGACCACCGGTCACCCGGTCTTCGAGCGCTACTTCCGCGTACAGCAGAACACGCTGGAACAGCTCATCGTATTCGTGCCCTCGGTCTGGCTGTTCGGCTACTACGTGAGTGCACTGTGGGCCGCCGGGCTGGGCGTCCTGTTCGTCATCGGCAGGGCCCTGTACCTGACGGGCTACGTGGCAGACCCCAGGAAGCGCAGCGCGGGCTTCGGCCTCTCGTTCCTGCCGAACGTGATCCTGGCCGTGGGGGCGATGGCGGGGGCTATCCTCAGCCTGGTGTAGGAGCGCCTTCAGGCGCGACCGGATGGTCTGGTCGCGCCTGAAGGCGCACCTACAGCTTCGTCGGGTTGGGCTGGCCCTTGTAGACGATCTCGGGGTCGAAGACCTTTTCGGTCTCCGTGAAGGTCAGCGGCAGCGGTCCATCGCCGTCCTGCGCCGCCGTGCCCACCGGCACCTGCCGGTAGAAGCAGCTCCGGTAGCCCACGTGGCAGCTGGCGCCACCGGTGATGTCGACCCGCAGCCACACGCAGTCCTGGTCATCGTCGATGAGCAATTCCCGCACCGTCTGCACGAGGCCGCTGGTGGCGCCCTTGTGCCAGAGCGCCTGCCGGCTGCGGCTGAAGTAGTGGGCCTCCCCTGTCTCGATCGTGCGCGTGAGGGCCTCGGCATTCATGTAGCCCACCATCAGCAGCTCGCCGCTGCCGAAGTCCGTGGTCACGGCGGCAATCAGCCCCTGGGCGTCGAACTTGGGCGCCAGCTCATGGCCTTCTTCCACCTGTTCGATGGTGAGGCGCCGGGCAAAAATGCGGTTGGGGTCCATGGTGGCGCTATTATAGCGGCCCGTTTTCATCCGTCTCACCCATGTCCCTGACGCTGCACAACACCCGCACCCGCCAGAAGGAAGCGTTTATCCCCCTGCGGGAGGGCGAGGTGACCATGTACGTCTGCGGGCCGACGGTCTACAGCTTTCCGCACATCGGCAACGCCCGGCCCGCCGTGGTCTTCGACGTGCTGGCCCGCCTGCTGCGCACCCGCTACCGGCTGACCTACGCGCGGAACATCACGGACATCGATGACAAGATCAACAGGGCCGCCGCGGATCAGGGCGTGCCCATCGGTGACATAACCGGCCGCTTCGAGGCAGTGTACCTGGAGGACATGGCGGCCCTCGGCGTGCAGCCGCCCGACCTGTCGCCTCACGCGACGGAGCACGTGCCGGGCATCATCGACATGATCGCGCGGCTCATCGGGAGCGGGCATGCCTATGCCGCGGAGGGACATGTGCTGTTCCGCGTGCGCGCCTACGCGGACTACGGCGCACTTTCTGGCCGTGACCGGCGCGACCTCCTGGCGGGTGCCCGGGTCGAGGTGGCCCCCTACAAGGAGGATGCCGGCGATTTCGTGCTGTGGAAGCCTTCCACGCCCGACCTGCCCGGCTGGGACAGCCCCTGGGGCAGGGGCCGGCCCGGCTGGCACATCGAGTGCTCCGCCATGATCGCGCAGCACCTCGGGCCCACCATCGACATCCACGGCGGGGGCAACGACCTGATCTTTCCCCACCACGAGAACGAAGTAGCCCAGAGCACCTGCGCCCACGGCGGCCAGCTGTTCGTGCGCTACTGGCTGCACAACGGCTTCGTCAACGTGGATCACACCAAGATGTCGAAGTCGCTCGGTAACGTGCTGCTGGTGCGAAATCTCCTGAAGGAGGCGCCCGGCGAGGCGATCCGGCTGGCGCTGCTGTCGGCGCACTACCGCCAGCCGCTCGACTGGACGAGTGACGTGCTGGCGGATGCCCGGCGGAAGCTCGACCGGCTCTACGGCGCGCTGCGCGACTTGCCAGTTGCCCCGGGCGAGGCCGGACAGCCGGATCCCGACTTCATCGCCGCGCTGGACGACGACCTCAACACGCCCAAGGCGCTTGCCGTGCTCTTCGACCTGGCCCGAACCATCAACCGTTCCGGCTCCCCGGACGAGCGCCGGGACCTGGCGGGGCGCCTCCGGGCCGGCGCCGGCCTGCTCGGCCTGCTGGGCGAGGATCCCGAGACCTGGCTCAGGGGCGTCGAGGGCCAGGGCAGCCTGACAGCCGAGGCCGTCGAGGACCTGCTCGCCCAGCGGCTGGCCGCCCGCAAGAGCAAGGACTTCGCCACCGCGGACCGCATCCGGGATGAGCTCGTCGCCAACCGCATCGTCATCCTCGACGGGCCGGAGGGCACGCGCTGGCGGCGCGCCGGGAACTGACGATGGCCGGGCCGTCCATTGCCGACGCAGAGCGCGAGCTGGTCGAGGAGTTCGCGCTCTTCGACAACTGGGTCGATCGCTACCAGTACATCATCGACCTGGGGCGCCACCTGCCGCCGTTTCCGGAAGCTGAGAAGACCGAAGGCCGGAAGATCAAGGGTTGCCAGTCCCAGGTGTGGCTGGTGACGAGGGTCCAGGGTGGCCACCTCGAGTTCCAGGCCATCAGTGATTCCGCCATCGTGTCCGGCCTCATCGCGATCCTCAT
>CAZTGY010000094.1:0-6085 GCA_964613445.1 uncultured Chromatiaceae bacterium
GCCATGAGGAACGTCAGGCCGATCACGCTGGCTATGCCGCAGACGATGGCGAGCGACCAGCGCAGCGCATTGTCATCGCCGAAGCCGAAGTCGTTGACGGACGCCACGGCGGTCGGGCCCAGCAGCCCGAAGATGTTGATGACGAAGTAGTACAGCGCCGTCGTCTGGGCGCGCAGCTGGTTCGGGGTGATCATCTGCAGCGCCGCGGCGCCGGTGGCCGTCACCATGGCCCCGCCGATGGAGACGGGGACTAGCATGGCGAGTGCCAGTTCCGGTGTCGGCATGAGCGGCGTGAGGACCGAGCCCGGGATCAGGAGCAGCCACGCGCCGCCGAGGCAGGTGCGCATCAGGGCGTCCTTGTAGCCGCTGCGATAGAGGCGGTCGGCGATCCACCCGCCGAGGACGATCCCCAGCGGCCCGCCGATGATGGTTACGATCCCGTAGGCGAGGCTGATCTGGGGAATCGTCCAGTCCCAGGTCCGCACGAACATGCTGGGCACCCAGAAGAAGTAGCTGTAGCCCTGGATCGTGACGACGGTCATGCCGACGAAGTGCGTGAGGTAGGTGCGCCACCGCTGGCGCAGGTACGCCACCGTGGCGCCGACCGACAGGTCCTCGCTCACCGTGCCGTCGGCCTTGCGGACCTGCAGGCGGTCCCGGCGGGCCGGTTCCCGCACCGTCAGCATCAGCAGGGCGATCAGCAGGCCGGGGAGCCCCACCAGGATGAAGACGGTCTGCCAGCTGCGCAGTTCGCCGATGCCCGGGACCGTCACCGGCGGAGCCGAGGCCACCCAGGCGATCACCTGGCCACCGAAGATCAGGGCCACACCCACGCCGAGGGAGATGCCCATGTTGTAGAAGGTCAGTGCCCGGCCGCGGGTCCTGCGCGGGAAATAGTCGCTGATCATCGAGAGGGCGGCGGGGTTCAGGGCCGCTTCACCCACGCCCACGCCGACCCGGGCAATGAAGAGCTGCGCGAAGTTGCGGGCCAGGCCGCAGGCGGCGGTCATGAAGCACCAGATGGTCACGCCGGCCGCGATGATGCCCCGCCGGCTGAAACGGTCGGCTGCCCGGCCCAGCGGCAGGCCGAGGATCGTGTAGAAGATGCCGAAGGCCAGGTTGCCGAGCAGGCTGACCTGGAAGTCGGAGATCCCGAGGTCCCGGCGGATCGGCTCGACCAGCAGGGCCAGGATCTGGCGGTCCAGGAACGAGAGCAGGTAGGCCACCGTGAGGACGCTGACTACGTACCAGGCATAGCGGGGGTCCGGATAGCCGGTCTCGTCTTCACGGGCGGCGTCGGTCATGGAGGAATCCTGGCCTTCCGGGCGTGGTGGATCAGTGGCAGGTGTCGCAGGCGTTGAGCTGCAGCTGGTGCTGGTTAGCTGACGTGGCGGCCTGCGTGGGCCACTCCGGCGCGTGGCAGGCGGTGCAGTCGAGCCTGCGTTCCTGCACGATCCGGTGTGCGACCTCGAAGTGCCAGTAACCGGGACGCTTGGCGTCGAGTAGCGGGGGCAGTGATTCTGGCGGTACCGTGATCGTGCGGTTGCGGTAGGCGGGGTCCTGGGAGACTGTGACCTTCGCTGGCGGGGCTACGGGTGCGGGGTCGCGGCTGAAGCCGCTCCTACCAGCGACGGCGCGGCCGGCGAGGCGGCCGAGATACACCGACGGGCCCAGGAATGTTCCCTCGCCACCGTAGCTCCCGTTGATGCCGGCGACGCCGGTGACCTCGCCCGCGGCGTAGAGGCCCGGGATCGCCCGGCCGGCGTCATCCACCACCCGGGTGTCCGCGTCGATGGCGAGCCCGCCCATGCTCTTGCGGGTCATGGGGAAGAGTTGCATCGCGTAGAAGGGTGCCTTGCCAATCGCGCGCGCGGACGGGTCCGGCTTCCCGGGAGTGAAGCGGCCGAAGTCGGCGTCGTTTCCGGCCTGCACGGCCGCGTTCCAGCGGGCCACGGTCGCCTCGAGCGCGGGCGCGGGCAGCCCGGCTGTCACGGCCAGTGACGCTATGGAATCTGCCTGGCGGATCAGTCCGAGTGCCTTGAGTGGTTCGATGCCCGCAGGGTTTCCCAGCCACACGCCGTCCCGTACGCGGAGCGTCCGCAGGCCATCCGCGTCGAAGAGCAGCCAGTGCGTGGCGGGCTCGAGCTTCAGCACCGTTTCGTCCGCCAGCTTGGTGGACGCCGTTTCGCTGATGAAGCGCTGGCCGCCGCTGGTCACCCAGATCGCCGACGGGTTTTGGCTGAGGAGGGCCCGGCTGCCCGTCGGGTCACGTGGATCCGGCAGCCCCGTGGTGAACGTCACCTGGTGGTCCATGCGCGTGGTTGCCGCGCCGGCGTCCGTGCCGAGCCTGATGCCGGAACCCCGGGCGAAGTAGCCGGCGCCCGCGTACAGCCGTGCCGGTGCCGGCAAGTCGGTACGCCATTCCCGCCGGACGAAATCCAGGTCGCTCTGCCAGCCGCCCGTGGCGATGATGACCGCGGGAGCGCGCAGGTCGCTCGCCGTTCCCGAGCGCAGGTCCCGCACGCGCACGCCGCTGACGGCGCCGCCCGTCCGGAGCAGCGCTACTGCCTCGGTGTTCCAGCGGAACTGCAGGTTCGGCTGCGCGTAGGCCGCGCGCATCAGGGGCACCACCACGTTCAGCGCCGGCCCGTTGGCGAAGTGGAACCGGGGCACCGAGTGCTCGGGCGTGTCCAGGATGAAGCCCCAGCGCACGCCGAAGGCGACCAGCCAGTCGTGGACCTCGGTCCGGGAGGCCCTGACGTAGCGGCGCACCCACCCGGGGTCGGCGTCCTCGCCCCAGGCCAGCAGGTCCCGCTCGGCGATCTCGGGGCTGTCCCGGTAGCCCTTCTTCTCCTGGAGCGGCGTGCCGACCAGGGCGAAGCCGCCGGCCTTGACCGCGTGCCCGCCACCCACCGAGTTGGCGTCGATCACGAGCACACTGCGGCCGGCCGCGCCGGCCTCCAGCGCCGCCGACAGGCCCGCGATGCCGGCGCCGACGATGATGACGTCCGCGTCGGGCAGGGGGCGCGTGCATGCGGCAATGACGAGGCAGCAGGCGACGCCCGCGAGGAGCGTGCACATCGACCTGACCGTTCCCATCGAACTGCCGCCCGTGGCCCGAGAGCCCGTGAGTATACGCACGCCACGAGAACGTAGGAGCGCCTTCAGGCGCGACGGTTGCTCGCGCCTGAAGGCGCTCCTACGGGGCAATCGCGGCTGAAGCCGCTCCTACAAAGAAAAAGGGGCGCCGAAGCGCCCCTTTCCTGGCCTCTGCGGGCCACGGGTCACCCCAATGCGAAAATCTCAGTAGTTGACCTTGAAGGACAGCATGTATTCCGTCGGCGGCAAGGGCGTACGGATGTTGGTGAAGCCGTTCGCGAAGATGCCGGACACGTTGTCTTCCTCGTCCGTGATGTTCTTCGCCGCGATCTGCACCTGCCACTGCCGGTCGTCGGCGCCGAGCCCCAGGAAGCCGTTCAGCCGGGTGTAGTCCTCGATCTCGACCAGGTTCCGGGACTCGGTGAAGTAGTTGTCCGTGTGGTAGAGGTCGAAGCCGTAGAAGAACTCCAGGCTGTTCTGCAGCGGGACCGTGTAATCGAAGCCGATCTTGCCCTGCCACTGGGGATTGGAGGGAAGCTCGTCGACGGGCGTGGCATTGCCGCCGAGGCCGCCCGGTGGCGAGTTGGGGTCCACGTTGCCGAAGTCGCTTTCCTGGATGCCCAGGAGGGCATAGACGTTGAGGTCGGAGATCGGTGTCCAGGTAACCTCCAGCTCCAGGCCATACACGTCGACCTCGCCGATGTTGTCGATCGGGAAGCCGCCCGCGTTGTTGGTCACGATCTGCTGGATGTCGTCATACATGGCGTAGAAGGTCGCGACGTTCAGGCGCACCGTGTTGTCGGCCAGGTCGCTCTTCCAGCCCAGCTCGACGCTGTCCACGGTCTGGGGATCGAAGGCCGTGCCGCCGCACAGGCTGCTCTGGTTGCCGAAGCACAGCGTGCGGAAACCACCAGCCTGGAAGCCCGTCGAATAAGAGGCGTAGATGAGCTGGTCGTCCGTCAGCTGGTAGTTCGCCCCGACCTTCCAGGTGGTCTCGTCCCAGTCGTCATCCAGTGCGACCGAGGCGGTGCCGGGCGTGGGCTCCGGGCCCAGGTCGCTGTCGTCGAAGCAGAAGCCGCCCACGCAGTTGTTGGAGTACGACTTCTCGTCGCGCGTCCAGCGGAGGCCGCCGGTCACGGAGAACGCATCGGTAATGTTGTAGGTGGTCTCGCCGTAGACGGCGTAGCTGTCGGTCTCGTTATCTATGGCCTCGTCGAAGGAGGGCGTGGTGGAAATGCCTGGCACGGTGCCGGCGAATTGTTGCTGGCCATCCTCGTTCAGGTAATAGCCGCCGATCTGCCAGAGCATGGCGTCACCCAGGTTCCCGAGCAGCTGGAGTTCCTGGCTCCACTGGTCGAACTTCGAGTCGGAGCGGATGCGCAGGCCGAACTGGGCCGCCGGCACCGGGCCGAAGTCGGCGCCGCCGCCGGCCAGGTCGAAGCCGAAGTCGGTGTCGATGCTGGCGAAGCTGGAGATCGACCGGAGGGTGACGCCGCCAAAATCGAAGGAGAGGTGCAGGTTGGCGCCGCCCTGCTGGGAGGCGCCGTAGTTGACGCCCGGCGCGCTGAAGGTCTCGTAGAAGCCGCCCTGGGGGGCGCTGTTGGGTGGCGCCGGATCGTAGTCGGGATTCGGGCTGCCCGCGATGTCGTTGCTGAACGGCACGTAGGGAATGCCGTTGTAGCCGTCGTTCTCCACGTCGGCGACCCAGGCGGTGAGGGTGGCGTCGACGGCGCTGGATCCGTACCAGTGCAGCTTGGCCCGGGCGGCCTTGTTGTCGTACTCACCGGGCTGCTCGCCCGTGGTGCCATTGAACATCCAGCCCTTGTTGCGCCGGTTGTAGGTGGCGGCTATGGACCCGGCCAGCGATCCCTCCTCGATGGGCCCGCCCAGCGAGATGCCCGCCTCGGTGGTGTCGTAGTTGCCGATGCCCACAGAGCCGGTAAGCCAGGTATCGTCGCCCGGGGTGCGGCTGATGATCTTCACCGCGCCCGCAATCGTGTTCCGGCCATAGAGGGTGCCCTGGGGGCCGCGCAGCACTTCGATGCGCTCCACGTCGAGCAGTTCCATGTTCACGCTGGCGAGGCGGCCGTAATACACGTCATCCACGTAGATGCCGACTGGCGATTCCGAGAGATTGAATCCCGGGTTCTGGACGCTGGCGCCACGGGAGTGGATCTGGATGGCTTCGGCGCCAGCCGTCACCGTGTAGGTCTGGAGGTTGGGGACGTTCTGGCCTATGTCCTTGACCATGTCGATCTGCCGGCTGGCGATCTGGTCGACGGTGAAGGCGCTGACCGCCACCGGCACGTCCTGGAGGCTCTGCTCCCGGCGTTGTGCGGTGACCAGGATCTCGTCCACTTGCGCGGCCGCGGGTCCCGCCCCGATGGCCAGCGCCAGGCCCGCCAGCACGCTGGCTGCCGGCGTGGGAAAACTGCGCGTCTGCATGGTTCAAGACTCCCCGATTGCCCCAGAAAGATGCCAGGCCGGGTCCGGTCAGCAGACCGGCAGCCACACCGGCGCGGCGACGGGGATGGTAGCAGAAGCTGCTGCGCACGGGCCACGAGGACCGGTGCGGCGGGGGAAGGCCGCGGGGCGAGTGTTGGGGAAAAGCCGCAGGCCTAGTCCACCAGCTCGCAGGTGATCGTCCCGTCCTCCTGCCAGGGCGAGACCTTCAGCGTCACGCCCATGGACGCCCCGTAGCCGGTCAGCCGCGGGATCGTCCAGGTCTCGTGGATCTCCTGGGGCGTCAGGTCGAACTGGCCGATCTTCCGGCACTGGGCCAGCACCCAGCCGAAGGGATCCTTCCAGGTCCTGCTGCGGCCGTCGCCCGTGGTGGTGAGGGCCAGGGCGTAGTGGCAGGCTGTCCGGTCGAAGAGCGCGACCATGGCGATCTCCGGCATGCCGGTCTTCTCGATGATCTGCTTCATGCGCAGGTTGATCGGTGCCATCGTCTACGCGTGCGCCCTCCTCGGCGCTATGGAGCGCG
>CAZTGY010000094.1:6095-9186 GCA_964613445.1 uncultured Chromatiaceae bacterium
TGTCATGCGCGATGTACTGGTCGAGCGTGCCGCTGTTCTTCGCGAACTGGATGGCGAGCAGGTGGGCCTTGACGAGGGGGTCGTTCATCTCGTGGGCGTACCCGGCATGGTTGCCCAGCATCTTCAGCAGGATCGACATCGACAGGCCGAGCTCGCCTTCGCGGCCCTCGAAGCCGCTCAGGGTCTTGTACTGGTTCAGCATGCCCGCCGCGCCGGCTGGCTGCTTCGGGGCGTGAGGCGGTACCTCGGCGACGATCGGCTTGGCGGATGGCGTTGCAGTCTGGGCATTCATCGAATCACTCCTTGCCGTGGCATGCGCCGTAGGAGCGCCTTCAGGCGCGACCGTCCGGCTTCACTGTCTGAAAATCATCGCGGCTGAAGCCGCTCCTACAAGCCGCTCCTACAAGCCGCTCCTACAAGCCGCTCCTGCTACGCCAGCTCGCAGGAGAGCCAGCCGCTCTCGTGCCAGGGCGACACCTTCACCTTGATGCCGATGTCGCCTGCATACCCCATGATCCGGGGGACGGTCCACTGCTCGTGGATTTCCTGTTCGGTCAGGTCGAACTGGCCGATCCGGCGGCCCATCTCGAGGACGGTGTGGAATGGCGAGCGCCACGTGCGCCGGCCGGGCTCCACCTTCCACTCGAGCACCAGCTGGTACCAGCAGTCCGTGCGTTCGAAGAGGCCGACCAGCCCGTACTCGGGATTGCCGGTCTTTGCCACCAGCTGGCCGACGCGCTTGTTAACGGGGGCCAGCGTCTTCACGTCGTGGGCCACCAGCTGCGGCAGCATGCCGTGATTCTTGGCGAACTGGATCGCGTTCAGGTGGGCCTTCAGGGCCGCGTCGTTGAGGTGATGCTGATAGGGCGCGTCCGCGATCACGGTCTTCAGCAGCTGGACGAGGCCCCGGCCCAGCAACTCCTCCCGGCCTTCGAAGCCTGACCAGAGGCCGAATTCCTGCACCGAGGGTACTGCCGGTGGCTTGCCGCCGGCACCCACGGGGGTGGCAGCGGGCGGGCCGCCGGGCGAGGGGGATCCGGGGATGGGGCGGGCGGGCTCGGCCATGGCGCTGGACTCCTTGGAAAGCTTGGGCGGGCAGAGCCAATCCTACCCCCCAATTCACCTCTTCGCCGGCCAGCCCCGACCGGTTCCCGAGCGCGTGGCCGCAGCGCGAACCGACCCGATCGCGCTTACGGGGCCCGGGGCCGGCTGTGCGAGCATCTGCGGTCATTGGAGGCCCGTGATGTTCATCAACTTCTGGTATCCCGTGGTCCTGGCCAGGGATCTCGACGAGAAGCCCCGGCTCGTCAGGATCCTGAGCCTCGATTTTGCGGTGTTCCGTGATGGCCAGGGCGCCGCCCACGTGGTCTCGAACGTGTGCCCGCACCGGGGCGGGTCCCTGGCCGGCGGCAAGGTGGTGGGCGACCGCCTCCAGTGCCCCTACCACGGCTGGCAGTTCGACGGGGCGGGGCAGTGCCGCAGGATCCCGTCCCTGGGCGCGGCCGCGCACATTCCGGCCCGCACCCGGGTGGATGCCTACCCGGTCGTCGAGAAGTACGGCGTCGTCTTCGCGTTCCTGGGCGACCTGCCCGAGGCCGAGCGGCCGCCGATGCTCGAGATCCCCGAGTTCGGCCAGGACGGCTGGCGCGCCAGCTGGATGAACTTCCAGATTCCCTACAACTACGAGCGCTCGGTGGAGAACGGCCTCGACCCTGCCCACAACGAGTTCGTGCATCCGACCCACGGGTTCTCGGGCGAGAACGCCGAGTACAAGGTGAACGACCTGCGCTGGGTGGGCGACCCGGAGTGGGGCGTCGGGTTCTTCACGAAGTTCAAGTCGCCCGCGTCGAAGGACGGCGACTTTGCCAGGATGAAGCAGGCTACCGATTCCCGCGAGGCTGGCACGGGCGCGATCGGCCCGAACGGCATCTGGACCTACATCAAGTTTGCCCCCGACAAGCGGATGCACCAGTACATGTGGGAGGCGCCGATCGATGAGCGCACCACCAACGTCTTCTTCGTGAACATGCGCTCGACCTTCCTGGAGCCCGAGATGGACGAGAAGGTGAGCCGGATGAACTGGGCGATCGCCGAGCAGGACATCAAGGTCCTGTCCGAACTGGAGCCGCCCCTCACGCCGCCGACCAATACCAGGGAGTTCATGGTGCCTGCGGACGAGCCGATCCTGCGCTACCGGCGCAAGCTCAAGGAGTGGGAGCAGCGGGGCTGGCGCATCGACATGGCCGAGCTCGGCCGCACGCGGAGCCGGGTTGCCTACGCCATTCCCGGCCCGGAGCGGCGCAACCACAAGGGTTGGGTCATCGATCCGGTGCCGCTGGTGGGTGCCGGCCGGGCCGTCGGGGCCCCCCGGCCGGCAGCTCGCGAAAGGTAGGCAGGGTGGCCATTGGCGGCCGCTTGCGGGCGGTGCGGTTCGGTGGAACTATGGCCACCTTTTCCAGGGAGATCACGAATGGCTCAGGCGACTGCCGCTAAGAACTATGCTGGCGTGTGGGACGGCAAGCTCGGCTTTGGCAAGAAGACCGTGCTGCTCGTCATAGACCTGCTGCAGGGCTACACCCTGAAGGGAGCCCCGCTGTTCGCCCCCGGCGTCGTCAAGGCCGTCGCGGAAATGCCGGCCCTGCTCAAGTTGGCCCGGGCGAAGAAGCTGCCCATCATCCACACCCGCGTCCTGTACAACCCGTCGGACTTCGCCGATGGCGGCGTCTGGATCCGGAAGGCACCGGTGCTGAAGAGCCTGGTCCCCGGCAACAAGTACGCCAGGTTTTGCCGCGGTGTCGAGCCGAAGAAGGGTGAGCTGGTCATCGTCAAGAACTATGCAAGCTGCTTCTTCGGCACCTCCCTCGCCGCCACCCTGACCGCGATGGGTGCGGACACCGTGCTCATCACCGGCTGCACCACGTCGGGTTGCATCCGCGCGTCCGCGGTGGATGCCGTGCAGCATGGCTTCCGGCCCATTGTCATCCGCGAGTGCGTCGGCGACCGCCATGACGGCCCGCACGAAGCCAACCTGTTCGACATCAATGCGAAGTACGGCGACGTCATCAGCAAGGCTGATGCCATGAAGTACATC
>CAZTGY010000095.1:0-5032 GCA_964613445.1 uncultured Chromatiaceae bacterium
TGAAATCCCCAGATGCCAAGCCCGGTGCCTCTTCAGTCGGCTACGCCGAGGGCAGCACGTTGGCGTTCAGGCGGAAGAGGTTGCCGGGATCGTAGCGATCCTTCAGCTTCACCAGCCGCGGGTAGTTGGCGCCGAAATTGGCCCGGACCTTGTCCTGGCTGTCGCCAACCGACGTGTTGAAGTAGTAGCCACGGGTGAAGGGCTCGAGGCCGGCCCAGAACTGCCTGATCCAGGCGCTGTGCCCTGCGGTCTGTGCCGCGTCTTCCCAGCTGCCCAGCACCAGCAGGTCGAAGCGTGCCTTGCGGTGGTTGAAGGCGGTGGCGTCGGGGGGGACGCGCCCGATTGCCCCGCCGAGCTGCTGCAGGACCATTGCCGTCGTCCGTCCGGGCGCGGGGCTGTACCCCGCCACCATCGCGTCGAGCAGCTTCGGGTCAACTGACTCCACGAAGCCACTCTTCACGTAGTAGTTGCGGCCCGCCGCATTGGCCTCATCGCCACCAGACTGCAGCTTCAGGTAAGGCATGGCCTTGACCTGGTCGGCCACGGGCTTGATGAAGCTGCGTAGCGGAGCGATCACCTTCTCGCCCATCGCCAGGTCGCCCGAGTAGCAGACCTCCAGGATCACCATGGGCCTCGCCCCGGGCGGCGCCACGATGGCGCAGTCCAGGTTGAGCTCGTCGGGTGACGTGGCGGTGAACCCGACGAAGTAGTCCAGCACCTCCCGTGCCCGGTCGAACGGGAAGATGATCGGCCCGCCGAGGATCGTGGGACTGACCTCGTGGAGGCGATACTCGAAGTTCGTGGCGATGCCGAAGTTGCCGCCACCGCCGCGCAGCCCCCAGAAGAGCTCGCGGTTCTCGTCCTTGCTGGCGCGGACGACCTCGCCACTGGCCGTGACGACGTCCACGGACACCAGGTTGTCGCAGGTCAGCCCGAAGCGCCGCCCGAGGCGGCCAAAGCCGCCGCCCAGGGTGAGCCCCGCGGCGCCCGTGTGCGACACCGTTCCCGCGGTCGTTGCCAGCCCGAAGAACTGCGCTTCCCGGTCGAGCTCGCCCAGCAGGGACCCCGCGGGCACCCAGGCGCGCCGGGCCCGGGGATCGACCCGGACGCCGCGCATCCCGGACAGGTCGATCATCAGGCCGCCGTCGCAGACGGACTGGCCCGACGTGCTGTGCCCGCCGCCGCGCACCGCGACCAGCAGGTCGTTGGCCTTGGCGAACTGGACCGAGCGGGCCACGTCGGCGGCGCCGCTGCAGCAGGCGATCAGCGCGGGACGGCGGTCGATCATTCCGTTCCAGACCTGCCGGGCGCGGTCGTAGCCGTCCTGGCCCGGCATCAGCAACGGGCCGCGCAGGCTGGACTGGAAGTCCTTGACCGCCGAGCGGGCCAGCACGGTCTCGCCGCCGGCCAGGCGGGTGGCGGGCAGGTCGCCCGTCACCGGCGTGCTGGCCGCGGCGGCCAGCGCCCGGGCCAGCGGCATGCCGCCGGCGGCGGCGCCAAGGATGGAACCCAGGAAGAGGCGGCGTTGCATGGCGAATGACCCCGGACCGGAACTGGCGTCCGAAGCTACCACGAACTGGCGGCGCCGGGTCGGCGCCGCCGGGAATACGGAGGGGACCCCGCCTACCAGCAGCGCTCGATGTCGCCGTCCCCCGTGATGTCCCGCTCGCCCGTATTGGTCAGGATGAGGCTGCCACAGTCCTCGTCGTCTTCCTGGGGGCCGGCCGGGGCAGCGGTCAGCTCGTAGGTCGCCGCGTCCTGCACGTCGACGGTCAGGACGTAGAACCCTTCCTGCGAAGCGATCTCCTCCCCATCCGCGATGGCGCAGTCTTCGGCATCGTAGGCCCCGAACTGGGTGTAGCAGCGCTCGAGGCGCTGGGCCGTGTCGTTCAGCACGACCCGGCCGTCCGCCCGCCGGCTCTTGATGACACTGGCCTGGTAGCTCGGCACCGCGATCATCGCCAGCACGCCGGCGATCACCATGACGACGAGGAGTTCCACAAGGGTGAAGCCCTCCTGGCGAAACCTGCTCTTCATCGACGACCTCCTCACTCGATCTCGCGCCAGGACTGGCGGCCCTGGCCTGCGCCGGTGGGCGCGACATAGCCTTCGCAGGGAGCCGTGTCGTTGGTGCCGCAGCCCTCGTATAGCTCCGAGTCACCGTCGGCCACCACGACCAGCATCTGGTCGATCATGCCCACCTTGGACTTGACGGCACTGACGGGAACCAGCACGTCCTCGCCGTCGATCGTGACGGTGACGAAGTCCTGCCGGTTGAATTCGCCATCGAGGTTCAGGTCCACCGGGGTGGCCTCGGGTCGCGCGCCACTGAGGGCATCCAGGACCATCAGCCAGCCCTCGCCACCAGCCGAGCAGGTGTTGCCGCCCGGGATGATCGTGGTGAAGAGGATCTTGCCGTTCCTGAGGACGGGGTTGCTCACCTGGCGTTCACCGCTGGTGGGCAGGTTCAGGTACCAGCCGTCCTTGGTATCAGCAACGGCGTAATTGGAGGTCACCCGGATGCCGGCCGTATTGGTGACAGTCTCGGTCTCACCATCTACCTGGGTGAACTGCTGCGCCAGGTTCTCGTAGATGACTGCCTGCTGGACCAGGTTCGCGTGGCCCGCAGCGGGCGCCACCGGCGTCACCGTCTGCTTGCCGTTGCGATCGCGGATCGCGTAGAGCGTCTGGGTGCCCGAGGGGGAGTTATCACCCGCCACGAAGTACCGGCCCGTGCCGAAGTACACCACGTAGCCCTTGGTCGGGTGCAGCCCGACCTCCGGGCGCCCGGTGATGGGCTGGCGATTGGCGGCGGTGCAGGGATCGGCGCTGCAGGCGGTGTACAGGGGCGCCGGCGAACCGCTGCTGGTGAAGGCGACCGCCCAGTCGGCGGCGCTCGCCGACGTCAGGTTGAACTTCCAGAGGTTCCCCTGGAGGTCACCGGCATAGACGTAGTCCGTGATCCGGTCGCCGTCCACGTCGACCGGTGCCGGGCTGGACAGCCCGTTGTCACCGCTGACGCCGGTATCCAGTTCCGCCAGCTTGGCGCCGGTCTTCAGGTCCAGGACGAACAGCTTGGCGTTCCCGGCCGTGCTGTTGTAGCCGTTGGCCACGATGGCCACCCATTTGCCGCCGGCCAGCCGGGCGATGGCGGG
Source organism: uncultured Chromatiaceae bacterium (assembly GCA_964613445.1). Classification (GTDB taxonomy): domain Bacteria; phylum Pseudomonadota; class Gammaproteobacteria; order Steroidobacterales; genus SHZI01. Next base: position 3,156 of record CAZTGY010000095.1, read on the forward strand.
CTGGGGCATGGCGACCCCCATGTCGGAATCGTCCGCCGACGTGAACTCCCACATCACGTCGTCCGTCCCGAAGTTCTCCGGGTCGGTGACGTTGAGCGCATAGATCCCCTTGCCGCCCAGGCCCAGGCTGCCCACGAGGATCGTCTGCCAGGAGCCGTCGAGGTACGCATCGAGGGTCCGCGGCGTGCCGTCGTGGATGTAACGGTGGTAGTTGTCGTAGGAGGAATCGGCGAAGAAGGTGAGTTCGTTGTAGACGGCATTAGGCACGTAGGCCAGCAGCTCCTCGCCGGTCGTTGCGTCGAAGCCATGCAACATGCCGTCGTTTGCGGCCACGTACACCATGGGCGCGCGGTCATTGCCAGGCGCCCCGGGCCGGCCGGTCTTGTACGTCGAGCCCTCGGCCCCCGGCAGCAGGGAGAAGCCGTAGTTCTGGTCACCGACGTAGGTCGGATCGGAGTTGATGATGTCGCCGAGCCGCGAGTCGCGGGCCCTGAATTGCAGCCCGTTCGGCGCTTCATTCGACTGGTCGCCGCGCAGGTACGCGAGACGGGACGGGCCCAGCGTGTCGGTCGCCCCGGCGATCGTCTTGTTCAGCTCGGCCTTCTGGGCCGTGGTCAGCGACGCCCACTGGAACGCGATGCCCCGGGAGCCCGCCGCAGCTGCCGGATCGTAGGTCAGGATGTTGCGATCCGCGGCGGCGGGCATGAGGTCCGCCGCGTTCCATTCCGGGGTCCCCAGGCTGCCGCCGGACTGGAGCGGGTAGGCCACCAGCGCGCCGGACCAGGGATTGCTGGAGAACCGTGCCTGGTAGAGCAGCGTGTCCGCCGTGAGACGGGTCGAATTGGCGGTCACTGACGACACCGTGCTGGTGCGGGACTTGATGTCCGCCACGGCCGACTGCAGCGCCGCGGAGAGCTGCGCCTCGTTGGTCGCGGTGTAGTAGTTTCCCTTGCCGTACTCGGCCGCGTCCGACAGCATCTGGTTCGCCACGGCGAAGCCGATGGTGTAGGTGTTGAGGTTCTGCTTCGGGAATGCAGTGTCGTTGAAGCTCTGGCCGTCGAGGTCGGTACCGGAGTCCCTGAGGTCGATGTCGTTGCCGAACTTGGCGAGATCGTCGAGATACAACGAGTAGCCTTCGTCCGTGTCAGCCCCTGCGGTCTTGAAGCCATCCGAGTACTGGGGGAAGTTCGGGTACTGGGCCTGGGTCGTGGACGGGTTCTTGCCATCCCAGTTGGGCAGGGCCCTCGTCGTGTCTGCGGTGTCGGCCGGGTCATTCGTCGGGATGTTCATGTCCTTGGTCGGGTAGCCGTCCGTGATGATGATCACGAAGTTCTTCTGGCAGCGGTACTGGATGGGGCTCGTATAGGTCGTGCCGCTGTTGAAGTAGCCCGTCTGGCCACGGAAATACCGGGTGAGCTCGTAGAACGTCTCGGCGAGCGGCGTGTACTGCTGGATCGCGAGGGTGCTGATCTTCGACTGCAGCGTCGCCGTGGCGGTGCCGCAGTTCGCATCGATCTTGCCGCCCTCGTTGTTGTAGAACGACGAGAGGCCTATCCGCAGGTTGGTGTTCGTCGTGACGAAGGTCGTCGCAACGCTCTTGGCCACCGCGTAGCGATAGGCATTGGGAATCGTGCCCGTGCTGAGATCCGTGTTGGTGGCATAGGTCTGGAACAGGTAATTCAGGTAGTTGCCCGTCCAGCGGGTGCCACTGCTGCCCACGGGGTCGGGCAGCTTCAGGCACTTGGTGGTGCCGTCCGACTTCTTGCCCCGGGTCCAGCCCACGGCACAGTCGACGCCGGCGCCGGAGGTGCGCCAGGTGCTGCTCAGCAGGTCGGCGTGGGAGAGGTAGGCGTCGGTGGTGGACCACCCGGAATTGC
>CAZTGY010000095.1:5042-9180 GCA_964613445.1 uncultured Chromatiaceae bacterium
CCCCGGAGCGTAGCCCGTGGCCCAGATGATGTTGTGCATGCTGCCCGAGTTGTCGAGCATCAGCATCACGTTGGGCGTGACCGCCCCGCTCACGAACAGCGGCGTCTCTGCGATCGTCAGTGCATCGGCCGAAGAGCCCGCTGCCAGCAGTGCTCCGGCGAGCAGGGCCTGCACGCGGCCACGAATCGTGTTGCGCATATCGGGTCTCCTAGTTCAGGCGCTTGTAAGTTGTCTGCAGCGTGACGTTGGCATTCCCGGACACGCCGACTCCCCGGGCCGTGACCCGGAAGACCGCAGGTTCGTCGGGAACCACGCCCGACACGATGCTGCAGCCAACGCAAGGCACGGGCGGCAACTCCTCGATGAGGTACGAGGCCGTGGCGTTGTCCAGTTGGCCGGGAGCATCCTCGAGGCCGTCATAGGCGCGCACTTCGTCGCCCACCGCCTCCCAGTTCGCGGCACGCCAGACCGGTTCCTCGTCCGGCGCCGCCGGCTGGTAGAGCCCGTCCGTACCGTCGAAATCCGGGAGCACCGCGGGCAGCAGGTCGGTCTCCCCGACTCGCAGGGCCGCTTCGGCCGCCTGGAACGCCACGCTGCGATCCTGCGTGTTGCCCGTCATCCGCTCTTCCATGAGCGTCATGCGGGCACTGGCCGTGGCGAGCAGCGTGAGGACCAGGAGCATCACCAGGGCAATGACCATGGCCGCCCCGTCCTCCCGGCGCCGGAAATGGATGCGTTGTGCGAAATTCCTGTTCATGACAACCGGTTTCTCATCGCGACCGTGAAGGTAAGCACCCGGCGGAGGCGCCCGTCGGGCAGTTCGCCGGGAGAAAGGCCCGCGTTCGGGTCCACCTCCACGCCGAGCAGGTCGAAGGTGCGGGGATCGGCATCGGCCACGCGGTCCTGCGTGCCGGCGACCAGCAGCGCCACCTGAAGGCTCACGACGCGGCGCCAGTCGGCGACGTCGTCCGCGGTTCGGTAGATGTCCGGCGATTCGTTGGCATCGGTGTCCTCGCCATAGAGGACCTGCATGTTCTCGATGCCCGCAGCCAGTTCCTGCGCGGGCTGGAGTCCGACGCGACGCCAGAGCGCCGGCCCCGAGCCGCTGTCGCTCTCGCGGATGTAGTACGTGGTGGTACGAAGACGAAAGACCTGGGCGCCGACACCGAAGAGCCGGCCGAGATCGAGGTTGGCGTTGCCCGGACCGGCAGCGCCGGTCCGTGCCAGGGCCCCGGTGTCCGGGTCGTAGGCGGCCACCTGGAATACGGCTGCACCGCCACAATCCGCCACCAGAAGGATGTCATCCTCCGCCAGGGGCGCGGGATCGAGACCCGCCACCGTCACCGGATCGTCGGTACTGCTCGCCATCGCCGCCGCAATCGGCACGTCCGGATCGTCGACCGTGCGTAGCGTCAGGACGTCGGTACCGGCCACGACGTTGGTGATCGACGCGGGCAGGCCCGTTGCATCGTCGAAGCCCACCACGTGCTGGCCGTAGTTGTAGAGGAAGTCAGTCGGCGTATTCAGCGTGTTGACGACCAGGCCCCGGTCCCGGAGGCAGCCCCGGTAGCCGGCCATCTGCGCGTCCCGCTGGATGATCTGGGCGGCAAAGCGCGCGGCTTCCTGCCGTCCGGTCAGGCTGGTCTGCATGTCGTTCTGGCGCTTGGTCGTCAGGTAGATCTGGACGATCGCACCCGTGACGATGAGGCCCAGGGTGAGCGAGATCATGATCTCCACGAGACCGACGCCCCGCTGCCGACTGACGGTGGCCCGCTGATGCATCCGGTTCGCCATCACAATCCCGTCCTCAGGAAGATCGACATGTCCCGCGTGTCGGCGGCGTTGTCGTCGGAGGCGTCGGTCCACTCGACCTCGATCGTCACGACGCCGTCCTCCACCTCGATCGAACCGTCGCCATTCGGCAGCACGGCCAGTGCGCCCATCCAGTCGACGAGATCGTCCCCGGCCAGGCCGGCGCCGGCCGGCGCATCGCCCATGGCCAGGTCATACGCGCCGTTCAGTGCCTGCTGGCGGTTGGCGCGCATGCGCTCGAGGATGTCCCGCGCGAGAGTCGTTGCCTCGAAGCGCTCCGCGGCGCTGTTGGTGTTCTGCACTGTCGTCAACTGGAGACCGGCGAGGCCCAGCAGGCCGATGGTCACGAGGATCACGGTGATCAGGACCTCGATCAGGGTCGTCCCCGACTGGCCCGGCTTGGAAAGGCTGGTACGGCTGGGATGCTGCTTCTGCATGGTCGTTACCCGGGTTCCTCAATCGCAGGCGGCATTGGCCACGGCGCCCCGGCCCTGCGGGTTCACCGTGATCGTGCGGTTGTGATTGCCCGTGCAGTCCGGGATGTCGAGGTCGAACGAGACTTCCCCGCCATCGCTCAGGAACCCGCTCGGGGCGTAGGAGACGAAGTTGGCAGTCGCGGTCAGCTCGGAGCCGTTGCGCAGCTCGGGCAGCGCGCGAAGCACGACGTCATCGTCGTTCACCTCGCCCCGGTCATCCGCGTCGGTGAAGACGATCCAGCCGGTGCTCCAGTCGGTATCGCCGGCGCAGGTCTCGTTGTCGGTGGACGCGCAGACCGTGACGGGAACGCCGCGGGTTACCGCCTCGCTCCGGGCGAGTGCCAGGGCGCCAACCAGCGCGTTCGCCTCCTCGGCGGCCCGGTTGTTCTGGACGAAGTCACGGAAGTTCGGGACGGCGAGTGCCATGACCAGGGCAGCGATGGCCATGGTGAACAGCAGCTCCACCGCCGTCATGCCGCGGTTGCGGATCAGACCTGGGGGGTAGCGGCACATCACGGGTTCGCCTCCGGCACACCTTGCGATGGCCGAAACGATAGGTGAGCAGGCCGGAGAAGACCGTGACCGGGTTCCGCGTTTCCCCAAACATTCCTATATATTTCAGTTCGTTACAGCCGCCCGTCGGCACAGGAGACCGCTCGTCACTTATGTCGTGCCGAGGGCTGCATCGGCTAGACTCTCGCGTCCTCAGGTTCCAGGAACCAGCCGCCATGCGCAAAGCCACCGCCCGCCACATCCTCGTCGCCGACCAGGCCACCTGCAACGACCTCAAGACCCGGATCGAGGGTGGAGAAGACTTCGCCCGGCTGGCCAGGGAGCATTCCGAATGCCCCTCCGGCCAGCAGGGTGGCGACCTGGGCGAGTTCAGCCCGGGGATGATGGTCAGGGAATTCGACACGGTCGTGTTCAGTGCCGACGTGGGCAAGGTCCACGGCCCCGTGAAGACCCAGTTCGGGTATCACCTGATTGAAATCACGAGCCGCTCGGCCTGAAATCCCGTGACGAAGTCGATCGGCCAGTTCGTGCTCGGCGTAGACCTGGACGGCGTGGTCGCGGATTTCGCCCGGGGGCTCAAGCCCATTGCGGCCGAGTGGCTCGGGGTCCCCGAGGCCGCGCTGACCGACGAGATCAGCTACGGCTTCGGTGAGTGGGGCCTGGATGCCGTCGGCGGCTACGACCCCCTGCACCGCTTTGCCGTGAAGGAGCGCGAGTTGTTCGCCCGCCTGCCGCCCGTCACAGGCGCGCCGGCGGCGCTCCGCCGCCTCGACACGATCCCCGAGATCCGGATCCGCATCATTACCCATCGCCTCTACATCCACTGGTTCCACAAGGAAGCCATCCGGCAGACGACCGACTGGCTCGAGCGCCACGGCATCCCGTACTGGGACCTCTGCTTCATGCGCGACAAGGCAGCCGTCGGCGCCGACCTCTACCTGGAGGACAGCCCCGACAATATCCGCTCGCTCCGGGCCAGCGGCCACGAGACGATCGTGGTGCGGAATTCGACGAACCGGGACCTGCCTGGCCCCGGGGCGGCGACCTGGGAAGAAATCGAGACCATGATCCGCGATCGCGTCGCCCGCTGGCGCGCGACGCCGTAGGAGCGCCTTCAGGCGCGAAGAGATGACGGGTCGCGCCTGAAGGCGCTCCTGCAAAAGCACGATCTTCACCGAGATTAGCGGCTTGTCGCTGCGCGCCTGCGCGGCGCAGGATTCCCGCCGATGACCGAGCGACTGATTGCTGCCTGGCCCCTGGAGCGCTACCAGCTCTGGCTCGCCTACGCCGACGGCACCGAAGGCGCCGTTGACCTCGAAGACCAGCTGGCGCCCTGG
>CAZTGY010000096.1:0-9134 GCA_964613445.1 uncultured Chromatiaceae bacterium
CGCCGCGGCCGGCTATGCCGCGGTCCTTCCCGCGCTGTTCGACCGGAAGGAGCGGGATGCGCGGCTCGGCTACGGTGAGTTCCAGCGGGGTGGCGCGCTTGCCATGTCGATCCCCGAGGAGCAGGTGCTTGCCGACGTCGAGGCGGCACGCCTGGAGGTGGCGGCCGCGGGCAGCACGGCGGTCATCGGCTATTGCTGGGGCGGCACGATCGCCTACCTGGCAGCAGCGAACCTCCCGTTCTCCTGCGCCGTGTCCTACTACGGCAGTGGCGTCGGTAACCTGGCGAAGCGGATGCAGCCGAAAGTCCCCGTGCTCTGTCACTTCGGAGCGAAGGACGCCTATATCCCGCCGCCGACCATCGACCGGATCCGCACGGCTGATCCATCGGGCACCTTCCACGTTTACGCGGGCGCGGATCACGGCTTTGCCTGCGACGACCGGGACAGCCACCACCCGGGCGCGACCGCGCTGGCGGAGCAGCGGACCCTGGATTTTCTCGCGGCGCATCTCTGACCGGGAGGGCCGGCTTGCTTCCCCGGGGGCGCCCCTGTAATTTAGGAATACCTTATTTAGGTCGTCCTAAAGTAAGTCGCATGCCAATGCCCGCTGCCACGACCACCCCCGTGCTGGACCCCGGTGCGATGCGGCGCCACGCGGGCAGTGCGGCGAAGCTGATCCGCGCCCTGTCGAACGAGCATCGCCTGCTCGTGCTGTGCGTCTTGTCCGAGGGCGAGCTGTCCGTGGGGGAGCTGAATACGCGGGTCCGCCTGTCCCAGTCGGCGTTGTCCCAGCATCTTGCGGTGTTGCGCCAGGAGCGGCTCGTCGCGACGCGCCGTTCCGCCCAGACGATCTTCTACAAGCTGGCGGGCGGCATTGGCATGGAACTCATCCGGGTGCTGCATGACCACTACTGCGGCGTGCCTGCCCGGACGCCGCGCCGCGCACGCGCCTGAACACGAGGGAGCACGAAGCATGGCCACGGTCGTAATTCTCGGTGCCGGAATTGGCGGCGTTCCCTGTGCCTACGAGCTGCGGAAGCAGCTGGGCAGGGAGCATCAGGTCCTGCTGGTGGGCACGTCGCCCCGTTTCGAGTTCACGCCGTCCAACCCCTGGGTTGCCGTCGGCTGGCGTGATACCGGCGAGACGGGCGTGGACCTGGCGAAGCCCCTGAAGGACCACGGCATCGCCTTCGAGGCCCTGGAGGCCCGGTCGATCGACCCGGCGGGCAAGCGGGTGGTCCTCGCCGACGGGCGCGGGATCGACTACGACTACCTCGTCATCACCACCGGCCCGAAGCTGGCCTTCGATGAGGTTCCGGGGCTCGGGCCCGCCGGCTTCACGCACTCCATCTGCACCCACGCCCACGCCCACGAGGCGTGGAAGGCCTACGAGCGGTTCCTGCAGAAGCCCGGCCCCATCGTCATCGGGGCCGCGCCGGGGGCCAGCTGTTTCGGGCCCGCCTACGAGTTCGCGATGATCCTCGATTCCGACCTGCGCAAGCGGAAGATGCGCGACCGGGTGCCGATGACCTACGTGACCAGCGAGCCCTACATTGGCCACATGGGGCTCGGCGGCGTGGGTGACAGCAAGGGGCTCATGGAGAGCGAGCTGCGCCAGCATCACATCAGGTGGGTCACGAACGCGAAGATCACCCGGGTTGAGCAGGAGCGACTCTTCGCGCAGGAAGTCGACGATCGCGGCCAGCCTGTCCGCGAGCATGAGCTGCCGTTCGCCTACGCGATGATCCTGCCCGCCTTCAGGGGCGTGGATGCCGTGGCGGCGGTGCCGGAGCTGTGCAATCCCCGCGGCTTCGTCCTCATCGACGAGCACCAGCGCTCGAAGAAGTACCCGGAGATCTACTCGGCAGGCGTGTGCGTCGCGATCCCGCCGGTCGAGGTCACGCCGGTGGCGACCGGGGCGCCCAAGACCGGCTACATGATCGAGTCCATGGTCACCGCCATCTGCGAGAACATCGTCGCGGCCGTCGGGGGGAGGGTGCCCGGGGCAAAGGCGACGTGGAACGCCATCTGCCTGGCCGACTTCGGCGATACCGGCGTGGCTTTCGTGGCGTTGCCGGAGATTCCACCGCGCAACGTGACCTGGGCCAAGAAGGGCAAGTGGGTTCACCTGGGCAAGATCGCCTTCGAGAAGTACTTCCTGCACAAGATACGCAGCGGCTCGGTCACGCCGGTGTACGAGACCTACGTGCTGAAGGCCCTTGGCGTGGAACGACTGAAGAACTGACCCGGCTGACCCGGGGAAGGAGCGGACCATGACGATCGATCGCGCCGTGCTGGCATTTGCAGGAACGATGGTGCTCGTGAGCCTCGCGCTCGGGCTGTTCGTCCACCACAACTGGTTCTGGCTCACGGCCTTCGTGGGCGCCAACCTGCTGCAGTCCTCGTTTACCGGCTTCTGCCCGCTGGCCTTCACGCTCCGCAAGCTCGGCATGAAGCCGGGCCCGGCGTTCTGAGCGTGCGTCCGGCCCTGCTGCTGGCAGCCGCGTTCGGCCTCGCGGCTTGCGGCGACGCCCCGCCGCCGGCGCCCGCGGGCCCGGCCGCCGGGAAGATCGCGACCGAGGTCCTGCAGCCCGTCACCGTGCCGGCGGAGCGGGAGCTCGACGGCACCATCGAAGCGGTGAACCAGGCCACGGTGTCGGCGCAGACGTCGGGTCGCGTGGCCGAGATCTTCCACGACGTGAACGACTTCGTGCCCGCCGGCGCGCTTCTCATGAAGCTGCGCAGCACGGAGCAGCGCGCCGGCCTCCAGCAGGCCGAGGCGGCAAGGGTCGAGGCCGCGGCCCGCGAAGCCGAGGCCCAGGCCCGGTACGCGCGCATCCGTGACATGTACGAGCGCAAGGTGGTCGCGAAGGCCCAGCTGGACCAGGTGGCGGCGGAGCGTGATGCGGCCGTGGCGCGGCTGGCAGCGGCCAATGCCGCCGTCGAGAGCGCGCGCGAGGGCGTGGCTTACACCGAGGTGCGCGCACCCTATGCCGGCATCGTGACCGCGCGCCTGGTCCGGGTCGGGGAGGCCGTATCGCCGGGCACCCCGCTGATGAGCGGCCTGTCCCTGGAGAAGCTCCGGGTGACCGTCGACATCCCGCAGACGCTGGTGGGCCAGGTGCGCGAGCGGCGCAAGGCTGCTGTCTACGTGGACAGCCGCCGCATCGAGGCCACGCAGGTCACCATCTTCCCGGAGGCGGACCCGGCCACGAACACCTTCCGTGCCCGGGTAGACCTGCCGGCCAATGCGGCGGACCTGTACCCGGGCATGTTCGTCAAGGTGGGCTTCGTGACCGGCGAGAGCCCGCGGCTGCTGGTCCCGAAGTCGGCAATCGTCGCCCGCAGCGAAGTCACGGCCGTCTATGTCGTCGACGACGATGGGCGCCTCTCCCTTCGGCAGGTGCGCACCGGCGGCGCCTTCGGCGACCGATTCGAGATCCTTGCGGGGCTCGTTGCCGGCGAGCGCGTGGCGCTCGACCCGGTGGCGGCGCTCCGGTCCCTGACCCTGCCGGCTCCCGGCGGCAATGGCTGAAGACCTGGGCTTCAGCGGCCGCGTCGCGCGGCGGTTCCTGCGCTCCGAGCTGACGCCACTGCTCGCGCTGGCCGCGCTGCTGATGGGCGTGTTCGCCGTGCTGGTCACGCCGCGGGAGGAAGAGCCGCAGATCAACGTCACCTTTGCCAACATCATCATCGGCTTCCCCGGGGCCAGCGCCGTCCAGGTGGAGAACCTGGTCTCCTCGCCGATGGAGAAGGTCCTTGGCGAGATCGCCGGCGTGAAGCACATCTACTCGGTGTCGAGACCCGGCGTGGCCGTGCTGACGGTGCAGTTCGAGGTCGGCGAGGAGCGCACCGAGGCGATCGTCCGGCTCTACAACGCGGTCTATTCCAACCAGGACTGGCAGCCGCCGGGCTCCGGCGTGCTGCCCCCGCTGATCCGGCCCATGGGCATCGATGACGTGCCGATACTGTCCCTGACGCTCTGGACGAAGGATCCGGCGCGCGGGGCCCACGAGCTCGGTGAGGTCGCGCGGGCCATCGAGACCGAGATCAAGCGCGTCCCCGGCACCCGCGATGTCTACACCATCGGCAGCCCGGACAGCGTCGTCCGCGTGGAACTGGACCCGCAGAAGCTGTCCGGTTACGGCCTGTCCGCCAGCGACCTCATGGCGTCGCTGGCGTCGGCCAGCCAGGCCGAGCAGGCCGGGGTACTGGTCGGCAACGACCGGGTCACGCCCGTGCAGGCCGGCGCCTTCCTGGCCAGCAGCGCCGAGGTGGCCAGCCTGATCGTGGCAGTCCGGGACGGGCGTCCCATCTACCTGCAGGACGTGGCCGCCGTGACCCGTGGGCCGGATTCGCCGGAGTCCCTCGTCTGGCACGGCACCGGGCCCGCCGGCGGCTCCGCGTCCGCGCGCGAGGCCCATGCGCCGGCGGTGACCATCGCCGTGTCGAAGAAGCCCGGCGAGAACGCCATCGACGTGGCCACGGCAGTCCTCGACCGCGTGGCCACCCTGCGCGGCACCTACATACCCGATGGCATCGAAGTCACGGTAACGCGCAACTACGGCGTCACGGCCAACGACAAGGCGAAGCAGCTCATCCAGAAGCTGATCTTCGCGACCCTGGCGGTAGTCGTCCTGGTGCTCGTGGCGATCGGCCGGCGCGAGGCGGTGGTGGTCGGAGCGGCAGTGATCGTCACGCTGGCCGCCACGCTGTTCGCCTCCTGGGCCTGGGGCTTCACCATCAACCGCGTGTCGCTCTTCGCACTGATCTTCTCCATCGGCATCCTGGTGGACGATGCCATCGTCATCGTCGAGAACATCCACCGGCGCCGCCAGATCGACAAGGGAGATTTTCTCGACATGATCCCCCGCGCCGTGGACGAGGTCGGCGGCCCGACGATCCTGGCCACCTTCACCGTCATCGCCGCGCTGCTGCCCATGGCCTTCGTCAGCGGCCTCATGGGCCCGTACATGAGCCCGATACCCATCAATGCCAGCATGGGCATGGTGATCTCCCTGGCCGTCGCGCTGGTGTTCACGCCCTGGCTGTCGGGCAAGCTGCTCGCCTCGGTCCCGCATGCTGACGGCCCCGGGGACGGCGGCTCCGCGACGCTCCACCGGTGGTTCGAGCGGATCATGCGGCCCTTCCTGCACGGCGCACTGGCGAAGCCGATGCGCCACCGGCTCTACGCGGGCCTGCTCGTCGCCATCCTGCTGGCGGCCGGACTGGCTTTGGTCCAGTGGGTCGTCCTGAAGATGCTGCCCTTCGACAACAAGTCCGAATTCCAGGTGGTCCTGGACATGCCGGAGGGCACCCCCGTGGAACAGACCGCGCGGGTCCTCGGTGAGCTGGCGCGGGTCATCGAGACGGTGCCGGAGGTCCGCGACTACCAGGCCTATGCCGGCACCGCGTCGCCGATCAATTTCAACGGCCTGGTCCGCCAGTACTACCTGCGTAGCGGCCCCGAGCAGGGCGATATCCAGCTGAACCTCGTGGACAAGCACGAGCGCGACCGCGCGAGCCACGAGGTCGCGCTCGACGTGCGGCCGCGGCTGGCCGCGATCGGGAAGAAGTACGGCGCGTCGCTGCAGGTCGTCGAGGTGCCGCCGGGCCCGCCCGTGCAGGCGCCCATCGTGGCCGAGATCTACGGGCCGTTCTACGACGCGCAGCGCGCGCTGGCACGGGAGTTGCGCGAGCGCTTCGATGCGACTCCGGACATCATCGACGTGGACGACTCCACCGAGGCCGCCGCGAACCGCTATTCCGTGACCGTGGACCGGCAGAAGGCGGCGCTGCTCGGCGTGTCCCAGGCCGACGTGGTGCGTGCGCTGACCGTCGGCCTCCGGGGACAGGACGCGGGCTACGTGCACGAGGGGCGGGAACGGCAGCCGATTCCGGTCCGGCTCGAGCTGCCGGTGGCGGACAAGGCGGGCATCAACCAGGTGCTCGAGCTCGAGGTGCGCGCGGCGAATGGCCGGGTCGTGCCGCTGTCGGAGGTGACGCGCGTCGAGCAGGTGCCCTGGGACGGGGCGATCTACCACAAGGACCTGTTGCCGGTCGTATTCGTCACCGGCGACATGGCCGGCCGGCTGGACAGCCCGCTGTACGGGATGTTCGACCTGGTAGGGCAGGTGGGCGACTCACTGCCCTCGGGCGCCCGGCCGGACCAGCTGTTCATCAGCTCGCCCGACGACCCCAACCGGTTTGCCATCAAGTGGGACGGCGAGTGGCAGATCACCTACGAGACCTTCCGCGACATGGGCCTCGCCTACTCCGTGGGCCTCGTGCTGATCTACCTGCTGATCGTCGCCCAGTTCCGCTCCTACGTGATGCCGTTGATCATCATGGCGCCGATTCCCCTCACCATCATCGGCGTCATGCCGGGGCACGCGCTGCTCGGCGCGCAGTTCACCGCGACGTCCATGATCGGCATGATCGCCCTGGCCGGCATCATCGTCCGCAATTCCATCCTGCTCGTCGACTTCATCGACGCGGAGGTCGCGCGGGGCGCGCCGCTCGAGGAGGCCGTGATCGGCGCCGCGTCGATCCGGGCGCGCCCCATCGCGCTGACGGCCCTGGCTGCGATCAGCGGCGCCTTCTTCATCCTCGACGACCCCATATTCAACGGGCTCGCGGTGTCGCTGATCTTCGGGATACTGGTCTCCACCGTGCTCACGCTGGTGGTGATCCCGGTGTTCTACTTCGCCTACCGCAGCCGGCAGCAGGCCAAAGTCGCTGACCAGGGCCGCTGAGGAGGTCCGCTGATGAACACCCTGCGTCACATCCTGTTGATGGCCATCCTGGCGGCACCCCTTGCCCGGGGCGAGACGCTCGAGGACGCGTGGCGCCTGGCGACCGAGCGGGATGCCGGCCTGGCCGCGGTCCGGAGCAGGACCGAGGCCGGCCGTGCCGGCGAACAGGCGGCCCGCGCCGAGCGCTGGCCGAAGCTGACGGTCGACGGCAGCTACCAGCGCTTCGACGACGCGCCCGCCTTCAGCTTTCCGGTGGGCGGCAGCAACTTCACGTCACCGGAACTGTTCAGCGGCGATGACTTCCTGATGGGCCGGGCCCGCGTCGAGGTCCCGCTGTTTACCAGCGGGCGGGTCAGCGCCGGGATCGAGTCCGCAACCCAGGCAGCGAAGGGCGCCGGCCTCGCCCAGGAAAGCTACGAGCAGGACCTGCGCCTGCAGGTGGCCACGGCCTACGTGGACGTGCTCCGGGCACGACGTGCACTGCGCGCCGCTGAGTCCACGGTTGCCAGCCTCGCGGCCCACGCCAGCGACGTGGCCGTCATGGTGGAGCGGGAGGCAGTCGCCCGCAACGACCTGCTGGCGGCGCGCGTGACGCTCGCCGACGCGGAGCAGGTGCGCCTCAAGGCGGAGAACCGCCACGCCATGGCACTGGCCGGCTACAATCGGCTGCTCGGCGAGCCGATGGATCGCGTGCCGGAGCTTGCGGAACTGCCTGCGGACCTGGCGGAAGCGCCGCTGCCTGCCGGCTCCGTCGACGAACTGGTCGAGCGTGCCAGGGTCAGCCGCCGGGAGCTCGCCGGCCTGGAGGCGCGCTCGCAGGCGCTGGCGGAGCAGGCCCGCAGCGAGAATGCCGGCCGCTGGCCCCAGGTGGGCCTGATGGCCGACTACCAGCACCTGGAGAACGAGGTGCTGGATGACCAGGACTTCGCCCTGGTCGGCGTCGGCTTCTCGTGGACGCTCTTCGACGCCGGCCGCATCCGGGAGCGGGCCAACGCGCTCCAGAGTGCCAGCCGGGCCGCGGCGCGGGACCGGGACGACCTGCAGTCCCGCCTTGCGCTGGAAGTCCGGCAGGCATGGCTCGACGTGCGCGAGGCGGCAGCCCGGGTGCCGCTGACCCGCGAGGCGGTGGAGCAGGCGGAAGAGAACCTGCGCGTCGGCAGGGAGCTCTACGGCGTGGGGCTCGCGACCAACACGGTCGTGCTGGACGCTGAGGCGCTGCGGCTCAGGGCCGTCAGCAACCTGGACAATGCGGTGCTCGACGTGGCGCTCGGCAACCTGCGCCTCAAGCGGGCCATCGGCGAGCTCTAGGCCCGCCCCCGCCGGCGATCACGGCAGCGAGTCGGTCACGAGATTCGCCGCCTCGTGCAGCCGGTACACGGGGGATTCCATCGGCTGCGGCATCCACTGGAAGGCCAGGTACCGGTCGAGGAAGTTCCACGTCACCAGGCCGTCCGGGCTTTCCGGCTCGAGCAGGTGTGCCGCGACGTTGGCGAGCGGCTGCGCCATGCTCACGAAGTACGTCCCGATCGGGAAGCCCACTTCCTTCGTGGCGTAGTTGCCCTCGACGGTGCTGGTGTAGTGCCCCTGGTCCGAGTACTCGGACCCCTTCAGTTTCGTGACGCTGAACGCCTCGACCCGCAGGCTGGCCGGGGCGGACAGGCGCTCGACCACGATGCCGTGCTCCCGGATCCTGGCCACGAGGGCGGGGTCCCGGGCGGTGATCAGGTAGCCGCGGGGCAGGCGGACGCTGCGCGTCGGGGCATACCGGGCGAGATAGGGCACGTCCTGGTAGGTGCGGGTGGTCGCGGTGGGCCGCACTTTCGGGTACCGGCCGCCGGTGTCGGTGACCTCCATCTCGAAGCCGCGGATCGTGAGCGTCCGCCCCAGCGGGGATGGCTCCGTGCCGATGATGAAGACGTCGTTGGCGCCCGGGTTGGCCCCGCGGGCCACGGCCGCCCGGTCGGCCCGGCCCACGAGCGCGACGACCTCGTCGCGGTGGCCGTGCAGGAAGTCCAGGAAGGAGAGCGTGAGGCTGCGGGCGCCCTTCACCCGGGTCTCGAAGTCCACGTAGGGGTACTGCTCGTCGAGCACGGCGAGCCGGTTGCGCAGCCCCACGTAGTTCGACAGGTAGCGCGGTTCCGGACCGAGGGGCACCCAGCCTTTTTCGGGCTGCTTCACGTTCAGGAAGTCCCCGTGCGGGATCGTCAGCGTGCCGTGGCGATCGCGCATCTGCTTCTCGATGGCGGGCCAGACCGTGCTGGCCATGTAGTCGAAGATGCCGGCATCCCCGTTCGGGTTCAGGCCCCACACCCAGGTGACGGGCTCCTGGTGGTAGGAGCCGTTGTGGGTGTGGGAGTCCAGGAAGAACACCGGGTCCCA
>CAZTGY010000097.1:0-9084 GCA_964613445.1 uncultured Chromatiaceae bacterium
TGGGATCTGGGTATTTCGTTCGCGCTTGCGAACGAAATACCCAGATCCCAAACCCGGTGCCTCTGTCACCAGCGGGTCCAGTCCTGGCGGTTGGCGGCCACGTGGAAGAGCGCGGCGATGACGCGGCGGTCGTACTGGGTGCCGGCGCCGCGCAGGAGTTCCTCCAGCGCCGCATCGATGGACACGCCCTGCCGGTAGGCCCGGACGCTCACCAGCGCGACGAAGGCATTCGCCACGGAGAGGATGCGGCCGGACAGCGACATCTCCTGCTCCGTGAGGCCGCGCGGATAGCCGCTGCCATCGAGCAGTTCCTGCTTCTGGGCGATCAGGTCCAGTACCGGGCCCTCGAAGTCGAGGCCCTTCAGCAGCTCGAGGCTGTAGTCCACGTGCTTGCGGAGCAGCTCCCGGTCGGCGGCCGTCAGCGGCTCCGTCTTCGTGAGCAGGTCGCCGGGCAGCATGATCTTGCCGATGTTGGCGAGCGTGGCGGCGAGGCCGAGGGTCTCCTGCTGGTCCGGCGGCAGCCCAAGCTCGCGGGCGACCGCCTGGACGACCTCGGCCATGCGGCTGGCGTGGTGGGCGGAGTACGGGTCGTGCAGCGCGACGGCGTCGGAGAGCTTGCCGACCAGCTCGCGGAGCAGGTCCGCGTGCTGCTGCTCGGCGACCTTGAGCTCGGTGACGTCGCTCAGCACCAGCAGCACCAGCTGGCGACGCTCGCCGATGCGCTCGACGGGGATCAGGCTCACCTGGAAGCTCTTCAGCGCGCCGCCGAGGGTGAGGGGCAGCACCCGGTGGATCGGCAGGCGCTGCCGGCGGACGTCCTCGCTCAGGTCGCCGAGCAGGATCGCGGTGGCATGGCCGAAGATGTTCGCGAGCCGCCCGCCGACGATTGCCGCGATGCTGCTCTTCGCGGCGCTGGCCGTGGCCTGGTTCGTGAAGACCACCTCCTGCTCCCGGTTGACCAGCACGGTCAGCACGTCCAGGTTGTCGGTGATCGTGTGCAGCAGGTCCGTCTGGCGCTGCAGCTTGGCGGCCTTCTCGCGCAGCTCGTCGGCCTGGTGGCGTGCCCGCACGCAGCTGCCGTGGCGCCAGGCGGCCACGGCCAGCGCGGCAATGGCAACCAGGAGCAGCGAGAGCGTGGCCATGAGGAACGTGCGCCGGGCGTTGGCGCCGGCGAGCGCCTCTGCCGCATTCACCTGCTGGGCCAGGACCCAGCTCTGCCCGGCCGTGGCCTGCCCCCGGATCCGCCGGCTCACCTGCAGCACCGGCGTGCCGCGGTAATTGTCGAGGGCCGCAAAGCGGTCCGGCGCCAGCACGGCCGACACCTCGGCGAGCTCCGCATCGGCCTCCGGCCTCTCCAGGGGCATGCTGCGGCGGAGCGCATTGGCGCCCTCCCGCGTGGGCGCGAGGAACACGACCCGCTCGTCCCGGCGCGCCAGCAGCAGGGTTTCGCTGTCCTCCGCGAAGGCGGGCCCGCGGCCCAGCAGGGGAAACAGGTCCTGGTCCGCGCTCCGCACCCCGAGTATCACGCCCGCGGGCGCGTCACCGGGCGCGGCGCCGGCCTGCAGGGCGCCCGACACCGCGCCGACCGGGACGGCGATCACGAGCATCGCGCGGTCGTCGGGGCCAAGGACCAGGTCGACCGCCGCCTGGGCCGGCGCCGCCAGCGCGCGGCGGGCGACCTCGCTGTAGCGGCCCATGGCGCCCGCCAGCCCCGGGGTCACCACGACGGCATTGAGCTCCGCGTCGAGCAGCGCCAGGCCGGAGGTGCCGGCGCGGGGCACGTTCGCCGGCACGCGGGCGCTGGCGTCCGGCAGGTAGCCGCCCCGCTCCGCCGCCGCCAGGATCAGGTTGCGCAGGTAGGCCTGCTGGGCCGGCTCGGCCGCCGGCCCGCCGGACTGGCGCGCCTTCACCACCTGCCAGAGGTAGAGCTGCAGCGATGCGTTGCGGGCGAGCTCCTCCAGGTCCCGGCGGTCCGCCCCCAGCAGCCGCGCGATGGCGTCCGCCTTGGAGTCCGCCACGAGCCCCAGCCTGGACTCCCACTGCAGCAGGTCCCGCTGCCGCTCGCCCTCTATATAGACATTGATGAGCACCGCGCCGAGCCCGATGAGCGCGAGCAGTGCCAGCAGCGCGATCGCGACCGGCGAGAGCAGTGGGCGCCTGGGGACGGACGCGCTCATGTGGGCGGCAGGTGGATCCACCAGCGGGACTGGTTGAGCGAGAACACGGGGACGTAGTGCACGACGTCCCGGTCCGGCAGGACCGCCTGCACCTGGTTGTCGAGGATCAGGGTGTCCCGCCCGCTCGCCACCGCCAGCACGGCGTGGGGCACGCGCAGGTTGGTGTCCTGCACGACGACGAGGCGCAGGTCGTCCGCCGGGTAGCCGAGCCAGAGCAGCGAGAACATCTTGGTGATCACGTAGTCCTCGCAGTCGCCGCCGTTGCCGAGGAACTCGCGGGGAATCGCCCAGTAGTCCTCGAGCCCGTAGTTGTCGATGTCGAGCACGTACTCGCGGGTGTTGGCGAAGCGGTTCACCGCACGGAGCTGCTCGGGGCCCGGCAATGCCCGCGCCTGATCGAGGAAGCGGCGCCACTCGGCCAGGTGGCACCGGTTGAAGACCCGCGCCGTGCAGTCGCCGGCCTCCGGGCCATCCTGCAGGTCATCCTTCAGGTGGCGTTCGAGCACGCGCAGCCACTGGGGGAAATCGGCGATCTGCTCCTGGGGCAACTGCCGGTAGCCGAAGAGTTGCGACGGAAAAGCCGCCACGCCGGCGGACGCCAGACATAAGCACAGGGAGGCGAGACACACGACGGGTGGTGTCTTGATTCGAGGTGTAGTAATTTTGCGCAAGGCTAGGAAACTACAACAAAAAGCCTTATGGAAAGCAAGCTTATGCCCGCCCGTCGCGAGGCTGCCCCATGGCCGGCGGCGGTGGCCTGCCTCGCCCTGTGCGTTGCCGTGGCAACGCCCCGTCCGGCAGAGGCCCAGACTCAGACCCAGACCCCGGTTCAGACCCCGGCTCAGACCCCGGCCCGGCAAAGCGCCGACGACGTCCAGCAGGAATTCGACGCCGCGATGGCGGCCATCGAGCAGGAGCGGCTGCGCACGGCCCGCGAACGGCTCACGAACCTGCTGGCCGCGAATCCGTCGCTCAGCCGGGCGCGCCTCGAGCTGGCGAAAGTCCACTACCTGTCGCGGAACTACGCCGACGCGCGCCGGGAGGCGCAGGTCGTGCTCGACGATCCGGACACGCCGCCCGCCGTGCGCGCCACCGTGCTGGCCTTCCTGGCGCAGATCGACGCCGACGAGCGCCGCTACGCGCCCCGGCACCTGTGGTCGCCCTTCGTCTACGCGGGGGCGATGTACGACTCCAACGTCAACATCGGCCCCGCCAGCGACGTCATCGACATCGGCGGCCTGGACTTCGCGGTGGTGCCCGACTCCCGGGAGACCAGCGACTGGGCGGGCGTGGTCAACGCCGGCATCGCCCACACCTACAACCCGGGCTGGCGCTTCGACTGGGACGAGACCCAGGGCAGCGTCGTCTGGCAGAGCGAGCTGGACGGCTATTACCGGGCCTACGTCGACGAGACCGACTTCAACCTGGGCGTGCTCACCGCGCGCACGGGTCCCGCGTGGATCGTGCCCGGCCACTGGCGCGCCTACGTGGCCGTCCAGGCCGACCAGATCTTCCTGGGCGACGAGAACCTCGCGCTCTTCACCAGCCTCAATCCCGGCATCGCCTGGCAGCTGGGCGACGACTGGGAGGTGGCGCTCGACGCCTTCATCACGGACCGGAACTACCGGGGCAGCGACGAATTCGGCCGGGACGGCGACTACCAGTCGGCCAGCGTCACCGTCGGCCGGTACTTCCGCGAGCGCAGCCTGCTCGTGCAGGGGGGCGCGAGCTACTACAACTTCGATGCCGATGCGGAGATCCTGAGCTACGACGGGCCCGAGGTCTTCGCCGGCGTCATCGCCCAGGCCTGGACGAACGGCTCCGTGTTCGCCCGCGTCGGCTACCGCTGGTACGACTACGAGGGCGTCGAGCCGCTGTTCGACGTCCCGCGGGAAGACGAGGAGCTGCGCGTCGTGGCCGGCTTCCAGCACGACTACCGGGAGGGCTGGCTGGAGCGCTGGTCGCTCATCGGCTCGTGGACCTGGACCGACAACCAGTCCGACGTGGCGATCTACGAGTACGACCGGCACCAGGTCAGCCTCGGCCTGTCCCGCGGCTTCTAGCAGGCCCGGTGCACGGATTAGGTTGAATGAGAACTGGGTTCCAGTTTCCCGCGGCGCACCGTGAAGTGCGCCGGCACATGGTGTAGAAGAGACACGACAACTACCGGCAAATCGCGCCAGGGACGGGCTCCGCCACGAGGAGCCGGCAACCCGAGAGACGCGGTACCGGACCCAACAGAGAACGAGACGGGGAAGACTCCATGCAGAAGTTCCTGGCCATCGCCGCCATTGCGTTGCTGGCGCTGCCGTTCCAGGCGGGCGCCGCGACAGCGCGCTCCGACGCCGACTGCGCCGCGCTGCTCGAGCGCTGGGCCTCCGATCCCAAGGCCGCGCCGAAGAGCGAGGTCAACGCGTGCAAGGACCAGCTCGCCGCCATCGCGCCGGCGGCAGGCCCCGCGCCCGAACCCGTCGCCGCCGCGGTGGACCCCTGCTCCGGCCCCGGCGCCGCCGGCTCGGTGCTCTGCTGGGGCCCCTGGTCCGCGCTGGCCCCCGCCGCGGCCGCGCCCCTCGCGAGCCTCGCCTTCCCCGACTCGTCCCTCGCCTGCGCCGCCGGCTCGCCGCTGCTCGCCGAGCAGTGCGTGCCCCAGCTCGAGCCCGTGCTCCCCGTGGCCGGGTGCGAGCCCGGCACGCCCTGCGGCTTCGCCACCATCGTGAGCGGCGCGACCAGCAACGGCGAGGCGGACGACACGGCGTTCGGCCGCATCGACCTGGCGTCTGACGGCACCGGCTTCTCGATCGATCCGGAAACCGGCGACCCGATCGACTCCGTGCCGATGACCACCGTGGTCACGCCACGGCCCGACGGCTACGGCAACCTGCGCTCGACGGGCCGGGAGGGGGACGTGGGTTCCCGCCTGATCGCCCGGGTCGAGCAGGACGAGGACGGCGAGATCGTGCTGGCCGCCGACGTCTGGACCCACGGCACGCGCGAGAATGCCCGGTCGGGCTACTTCGCCTGGGGCACGGCCACGAGCCGGGCCGGCCTGGACGCCCTCAACGCCGGCAACGTCAGCCTGAACTTCACGGGCCCCATGTCGGTGAACAACGCCACCACCGGCAACATCACCGTGAACTTCGGCGGCAACCCGAACTGGACCGGCACCTGGACCAACCCCGCCTGGAGCTTTGGCGCGGGCGGCTCGGTGAGCGGCGCCAACCTGATCTCCCGGCCCGACCAGTTCACCGGCAACGTCACGGGCTCGGGCAACTTCGTCCAGGGCGCCCTCGTGGGCGAACAGGGCGGCGCCCGCGGCATCACGCACATCATCGACGTCCAGCTCGAAGGCCAGGGGCGCATCAAGGACGTGGGCCTGCTCCGCGACCGGGTGGCCGGCCCGGCCATCGCGCCATAACCGGCCTGTGAGAATTCCCATGAACCTCCGCACGTTCGCCGCCGCCATCCTCCTGATCGCCGCGGGCGGTGCTGCCCAGGCGGCCAGCCTCACGCTGGTGCCCTCCGCGAGCCCGGTGGTGCAGACCGGCGCCTTCACGGTGAACCTGGCGCTGAGCGCCGCCGACGCCGTGACGCCCGGGTACCCCGGCCTCATGAGCGGCGAAATCATCGTGAACTTCGACAGGACCCTGCTCAACTACACCGGCTTTGCGCTGGCGGGCGGCGCGAACTTCGTGCCCCTGGGCGCCACGCCGGTGGTTGCCACCAACGGGAACAACCGGACCGTGCGCCTGTGGTTCGAGAACGCCCCGCCCGTGGGCACCGTCGGCACCTTCTCCTTCACCGCGATCGGCCCGGTGGGCAGCGTCGCGACGCTCGGCCTCGCCGATGCCGACGACATGTTCGGCAGCTTCGTGAACAAGAATCCGACCGATCGCCGCTTCTTCCCCACCCTGACCGGCGCGCAGGTGAGCATCTCGGCCGTGCCGCTGCCGGCCGGCATCTGGCTGCTGGGCACCGCCGTCGGCGCCCTCGCGGCGCGCCGGCGGTTCCGGCACGCTGCTGCCTGAAGCCATGATGATGCGGCCGTGACCGCACGGGCTGGCGCCGCGCTGGCCCTGCTCCTCGCGGGCACCGCGGCCTCCGCCACGCCGGCGCAGGATCCCGCCTGGCACATTCCGCTCGCCATTCACACTGCCGACGAGCCGCAATCCCCCGACGCCCTGCGCCTGCAGGATGCCCTCACCCGCTACCAGCAGCTGGCCGCCGCCGGCGGCTGGCCGGCACTGCCCGCCGGCCCGGCGCTGCGACCGGGGCAACGCGACGCCCGGGTCGTGGCGCTGCGCAGCCGGCTGCGGGTCACCGGCGATTTCAGCGGCACGCCGGAAACCGCCGACGCCTGGTTCTTCGACGGCGGGCTGCAGCGGGCCCTTGAGGACTTCCAGTCCCGCCACGGGCTGCCTGCCACCGGCGCGGCGGACGAGCGCACCCAGGCCGCGCTGGACGTGCCCGTGGCGGAGCGCGTGCAGCAGCTGCAGGCCACGCTCACCCGCTGGACCTGGCTGCCCCGGGACCGGGGCGACCGGTACCTGTGGGTGAACGTGCCGGGCGGCTCGCTGGACCTGGTCGAGGACGGCGCGGTCACGCTCAGCATGCGCGTCATCGCCGGCCACCCGGACCGCCCCACGCCCAGCTTCCAGGACACGGTCAGCGCGATCGTGCTGAACCCGCCCTGGTCGGTGCCGCGCACGATCGCCGTGGAGGACCTGCTGCCCACCCAGCAGGAGGACCCGACCTTCCTCGCGCGGCTCGGCATCCGGGTGTTCGACGGCCGCGGCCGCGAGCAGGACCCCGCCCGCATCGACTGGCAGCGGGTCAGCGCCGACCGCTTTCCCTACCGGCTGCGCCAGGACCCGGGCCCGCTGAACAGCCTGGGCAAGCTGAAATTCGTGCTCTCGAACCCCTGGGACATCTACCTGCACGACACGCCGTCCCGGCGGCTCTTCGACCTGAACAGCCGCACGCTCAGCTCCGGCTGCATAAGGCTGGAGCAGCCGGAAGCGCTTGCGGAGCGCCTGCTCGCGCCCGTAGGAGCGCCTTCAGGCGCGACCCCCTTCCCGCGAGAATCGAGTCCGCGAGTCTCGAGCGGGAGGGGGGTCGCGCCTGAAGGCGCTCCTACAGCCGCTCCTACAAGAACCCTCAAACTGCCCCGTCCCATTCCGATATACGTGGTTTACCTGACGGCCTGGGTGACGCCCGAGGGGGTGGTCAACTTCCGGCCCGACGTTTACGGCCGGGACGCGAGGCTGCGATAATGCCCGGCTTAACGCAGCAATCGCACAGGAAGTCACCATGGCAGAACCCAAGCTCACGCCGCCGGCCGGCGGCGCGAAGATCACCATCAGCAACGGCAGGCTGACGGTCCCGAACAACCCCATCATCCCCTTCATCGAGGGCGACGGCACCGGCCCCGACATCTGGCGGGCTTCCGTGCGCGTGCTGGACGCCGCGGTGAAGAACGCCTACGGCGGCAAGAAGCAGATCCACTGGCTCGAGGTCTACGCCGGCCAGAAGGCCTACGACAACTACAACACCTGGCTGCCCGACGCGACCGTCGAGGCCTGCCGCGACTACCTGGTGTCCATCAAGGGCCCGCTCACCACGCCGATCGGCGGCGGCATCCGCTCGCTGAACGTCGCGCTGCGCCAGCTGCTCGACCTGTACGTCTGCCTGCGCCCCGTGCGCTGGTTCAAGGGCGTCCCCTCACCGGTGAAGAAGCCGGAGGAAGTCGACATGGTGATCTTCCGGGAGAACACCGAGGACATCTACGCCGGCATCGAGTTCGAGGCGGGTACCGAGGGCAACCGGAAGTTCCTGGAACTCTTCAAGGCCAGCTTCCCGAAGGAGTACGGCAAGATCCGCTTCCCGGCCACGTCGGGCATCGGCATCAAGGCCATCTCCCAGGAAGGCACCGAGCGCCTCTTCCGCGCCGCCATCGAGTACGCCGTCACCAACCAGCGCAAGAGCGTGACGATCGTGCACAAGGGCAACATCATGAAGTACACCGAGGGCGCGTTCCGCAACTGGAGCTACGCCGTCGCCGAGCGGGAATACGGCGGCAAGGTCTACACCTGGGACCAGTGGGAGCGCACCAAGGCCGAAAAGGGCGAGAAGGCCGCCAATGAAGAGCAGAAAGCAGCGCTCGCCAAAGGCGCCGTGCTCATCAAGGACTCCATCGCCGACATCACCCTGCAGCAGGTCCTGACCCGCCCCAAGGATTTCGACGTCATCGCCACCCTCAACCTGAACGGCGACTACCTCTCCGACGCCCTCGCCGCCCAGATCGGCGGCATCGGCATCGCGCCGGGCGGCAACGTGAACTACCTGACCGGCCACGCCGTCTTCGAGGCCACGCACGGCACGGCTCCGAAGTACGCCAACCTGGACAAGGTCAACCCCGGCTCCGTCATCCTCTCCGGCGAGATGATGCTGCGCTACCTGGGCTGGACCGAGGCGGCGGATCTCGTGATCAGCGCCATGGACAAGACCATCGGCGACAAGACCGTCACCTACGACTTCGCGCGCCTCATGGACGGCGCCACCGAAGTGAAGTGCTCCGAGTTCGGCGACAAGCTCATCGCCAACATGTAGGAGCGGCTTCAGCCGCGACTACCGACGACGCCTGCGACGATTGACGAAGGGCCGGCCCCGCAAGGTGCCGGCCCTTTGCAATGGTGCTGCGGTGCCCAAGCTGGACAAGCGACGTATCGGTGGGGCTAGACTTCCAGGCCTCGCGAGAATCCGAAGGAAGGACCCCATGTCCCTCATCAGATTGCGCCTGTCCGATGATCTGACCGCCCTGCTAAACCGGGAGGCGAAGGCGAGCAAGCGGAGCAAGGCCGAAATCGCCCGGGCCGCCATAGCCGACTACTTGAACAGGCAGGAGCGGGAG
>CAZTGY010000098.1:0-9080 GCA_964613445.1 uncultured Chromatiaceae bacterium
TCCTGGGTCGCCACCGTGTCGTTCTCGTTGATCACGGGAATCACGTTCAGGCGGAGCAGCGTCTCGAGCGAGCCGCGCGCGTTCAGGTAACGCCGGCGGCTCTCGGTGTCGCCGAGGGTGAGCAGCACCTGCGCGATGCGGATGCCCCGGGCCTCCAGCAGGTCCTGGTAGGCGTGGGCCAGCAGGATCTGGCCCGCGGCCGCGGCGGCCTGGGCATCCTCGAGGCGGCGCTGGTCCCGGGTGAGGCCCAGGTAGGGGCGGCCCAGGGCGATGGCGCCGGACGAGACCACCAGCACCTGCTGGCCCCGCTGCTGCAGGCGGGCGAGCTCGTCGGCGATGGACTCGAGCCAGGCGCGGTTGAGCCTGCCCGTGTCCTTGTCCACGAGCAGCGAGGAACCGATCTTGAGGACCAGCCGGCTGGCGCCCTGCAGTGCGGACATCGTCGCCGGGGTCAGGTCGTTGCCGCGAGCACCGGCACGCCCCGGGCCACCGCCAGGGGCCCGCTGCGCACCACGGCGAGAATGTCGGCGTGGCTGGCCGCCCGGTTGATGAAGGTGTCGAGGCGGCTGGCGGCGCCCGTGAGCTCCAGGGTGTAGCTGTGCTCCGCGTCGTCCAGGACCCGGGCACCCTCCTGCTTCACCAGCTCCCGGATGCGCTCGAGTCCGTCGTCGTGGAGCCTGAGCTTGAGCAGCAGCAGCTCCCGCTCGATGTGATCGCCGAGGGTCATGTCCACCGTATTGACCACGTCCACCAGCTTGAGCAGCTGCTTGTTGATCTGGCCGATGATCTGGTCCGACCCGATGGTGACCAGCGTGAGCCGGGACACCTGGGGGTCGTCGGTCGGGGCCACGCTCAGGGACTCGATGTTGTAGCCCCGGGTGGCGAACAGGGACGCGACCCGCGCCAGGGCGCCGGCCTCGTTCTGCAGCAGTATGGAAATGATGTGACGCATGAAACCTGGGAATACTCGCCCAGTTCAAACTCTATTGCAATGCGGGAGTAGTTCGTTGAAACTCGGGGAAAACCGCCTTGTCACCCGGATCTTATGACACCCCGCGTCCAGACCGTCGAAACACCCCCCCACCCGCTCGCCGGCAAGCGCATGACCGGCGCCGAGATGATCGTGCAGGTCCTCGTCGACGAGGGCGTGCAGACGATCTTCGGCTACAGCGGCGGCGCCATCCTGCCCACCTACGACGCGGTGTTCCGTTACAACGACGAGCACCGGGATGACGCCGGCAACGCGCCGATCCCGCTGATCGTCCCCGCCAACGAGCAGGGCGCGGGCTTCATGGCGGCAGGTTATGCGCGGGCGAGCGGCCGAGTGGGCGTCTGCATGGTCACGTCCGGCCCCGGCGCCACGAACACCGTCACCCCGGTGCGGGACTCCATGGCCGACTCGGTGCCGATCGTGGTCATCTGCGGCCAGGTGCCGACGGCCGTGATCGGCACGGACGCGTTCCAGGAGGCGCCGATCTCGGCGATCATGGGCTCGGTCGCCAAGCACGTGTTCCTGGTCACGAACCCGGACCGGCTGGAGGCGACGATCCGCACGGCCTTCGAGATCGCGGCCACCGGGCGCCCCGGGCCGGTCGTCATCGACATCCCGAAGGACGTGCAGAACTGGGTGGGCGAGTTCCAGGGCACAGGCCTGCTGCCGATCGACGCCTACCGGCAGCGCGTCGATGCGCTGGTGGCCAGCGAGATCTCGGCTGCCTCCGCCAAGTCCTTCTTCGACATGCTGCGGGAGTCCCGGCGGCCGCTGATCTACGCCGGCGGCGGCGTCGTGAGCGCCAACGCGTCCGAGGCGCTGCGGCGCTTCGCGGCGCGCTTCGGCATCCCGGTCACCACGACGCTGATGGGCATCGGGGCCTGCGACACGACCGAGCCCCTCTCGCTGCAGATGCTGGGGATGCACGGCACGCCCGCCGCCAACTACGCCGTGGAGGACTGCGACTTCCTGATCGCGGTCGGATCGCGGTTCGATGACCGCGTGGCCGCCATTCCGGACAAGTTCGCGCCCAAGGCGAAGAAGATTGCCCACTTCGACGTGGATCCCTGCGAGATCGGCAAGGTCAAGGCCGTGCAGTGGCACAACGTGGGCGTGCTCGACCGGGACCTGCGGCAGCTGGTCGCCTGGGCCGACCGCCACAAGATCGCCACCGACTACGGCGAGTGGCACCGGGAGATCGCGGAACTGAAGCGCACCTACGCCATGAACTACGACCGGGACAGCGCGCTGATCCAGCCGAACTTCGTGATCGAGGAGATCAACCGGCTCACCCGGGGCGAGGCGATCATCACCACCGGCGTCGGCCAGCACCAGATGTGGTCGGCGCAGTACTTCGACTTCCGGCAGCCGCGCCTGTGGCTCACCTCGGGCAGCATGGGCACGATGGGCTTCGGCCTGCCGGCGGCGATCGGCGCCCAGTTCGCCCACCCGGAGAAGCTCGTCATCGACATCGACGGCGACGCCAGCATCCGCATGAACCTGGGTGAGCTCGAGACCGTGACGACCTACCGGCTGCCCATCAAGGTGGTCGTGCTCAACAATTTCGGCGACGGCATGGTCAAGCAGTGGCAGAAGCTCTACTACCAGGGCCGACTGTCCGCGACCGACAAGTCCCTCTACCGCAAGGACTTCGTCAAGGCCGCCCAGGCCGACGGCTTCGATTACGCCGTGCGCCTCGATCGCAAGGCCGACGTGCCCCGGGTCATCGAGGAATTCATCGCGTTCCGGGGACCGGCGTTCCTCGAGGTCATCATCGACCCGGAGGCCTGCGTCTACCCGATGATCGGACCCGGCATGGCCTACGACCAGATGATCACGGGCGACTTCATCCCGAGCCGCACGCCGAACCCGGGCTCCGGCACGCCGGGCAACAACTCGATGTTCTGAAAGGTACCGGACCTTAGTTTTAGTTGTTGCAAGTGCAACAACTAAAACTAAGGTCCGGTACCTTTGAACTGCCAGCGGAGGGAGAGCTGCAGCTGGTTCTGGCGCGAGGTGCGCGGCAGGCCGTTGAACACCCAGGCGCACTGCAGGGTCTCGCAGTGCTCCGTCGCGATCGCCAGGTACTCCGCCCCGAGACGGACGTGGTCCGACCACTGGTAGAGCCAGCTGGCCGTCCACGCATAGCCGTCGTCCCGGTTCGTGTACATGTCCGGGTCGTTGTAGGGGTGCACGTCGAAATCGTCATAGCGCGCGCTGATCCGGTGCCTGCCGAAGGCGCGGGTGAGCATCAGGAACCGTGCATCGAAGCCGGAGTCCCACACGTGCCAGGGCCCGAGATCCGGACCCATGCGCGTGATGCCATCCAGCCACTGGCTGATGACGCCGATGTCACCGGGCAGGGTGAACTGCAGGCCAAGGTGATCGAAGCGGGTCTGCCAGGCGTAGTCCATCCCGCTGCGGGCCTCGGGATCGGCGTGATTGTCGTAGTGAAGGAACTTGATGCGAAAGGACTCGCCCATCCGCCACTCCACGCCGGCATAGAAGCCGGGATCGTGGTCGATCTCCTCGAAGGGCTCGAGGCCCCGCGAATGGTCCGGCACCGGCGCCCAGGGCTCGATGGCCGGGATCCCCGGGAGCGGCAAGGTGCTCGTCAGGCCCGTCTGGCGGTCGTGCAGTGACCACCCGCGCCAGTTCAGCAGGGCTCCCGTGGGATCGTTGCCGTAGAACATGGCGCCCTCGAAGGCCAGTTCCGGCGACTGCGGCAACCGGTCCAGCACGCGGCTCACGCGCACCTCGCCGCCGATGGTGCGCAATTCCTCCCCGATCCAGGTATTGATGGCCGACGCCGACAGCGAGTAAGGCGTGCTCCAGCCCGGGTCCACGTTCTCCAGCGACAGCTTGGGGTAGAAGGCACCGATCCGGCTCCGCACCCGCCACGGCGTGCGGGGCACGGGACGCCACTCCAGGTAGGCCTCGGTGAGGTCGACCGGGCGGTCCTTGGTGTCCTGGAAGTTCAGCGCCCCGTGAGCCACGAGGGTCGAGGTCAGGCGGCCGCGATACTCGAGGAACGCCCGGGAGAACTCGAGTGGCCCGTCGTCCTCGTCGAAGCGCAGCTTGCCCTGGCCCTCGTCGAGCCACGTCGTGAAGGGCGACGACACCTGGATCACGCTGGCCTCGATCGCGCCCTCGAACACGTGGCGGTCGTCGGGCCCGGCGGCAGTGGCCAGGCTCGCGTGGACGACCAGCAGCAGCGTCAGCAGGCCGCGCATCAGTAGTCTCCGCCGGCCAGGGCGCTGCGCTTCTTCGGCGCGGACGCGTAGCCGGCGACCGCCAACCGGAACGCGAGGCTCGCCGGCGCCGAGTCGGTGACCTGCACCGTGCCCACGTCCGGGGGGTTGCCGCGATCGAGGCCGGGCGCCCACGCCCGCACGACGTGGCTTCCCGCGGGTACATCGGCCAGCGTCACGCGCCCGTCCGGACCGGTGACGCCCGATCGCGTCGAATCGACCACCACGACATAGCCGAGCATGGAGTCGTGGATGTTGCACCCGAGGACCACGACCCCGGGGCGGGCGAAGCGCTGCGCCAGCCGTGCGTCACCCTTGTACAGCGGCAGGGCAAACGCATTGGGCTTCGAGAAGGAATAGATGTGATGGCTGGTAGGGTCGCTGTTGGTGAACTGCACTTCACTGCCAACGGGCACGACCGAGATCGCCGGAACGAAAGCCTCGCCGCGCTGGTCGATCACCACCGGTGGCGGCGCTGCGGGCGCGCGGACGTCGGGCAGGAAGACGACGACGCCGGCCGCGGGACGGCCATCGGGTCCCGTGGCGATCAGGGACAGGTCCTGGCCGGCGACGGCCGTGCCCGGCCCCACCGCGCCAAGCAGCGCGGCGACCAGCGCCTGGCAGGCAGACCAACGCACAGCGCCCATCCCGGACTCGCCCCGTTCCCGTGTAGGCTAGGCAACATAATCGCCGCCCAGCGGAGGTTCTGTGACCAAGTGCCCGAATCCCATAGGAAAACGGAGAAGGCGCCGGACCTTGTAGGAGCGCCTTCAGGCGCGATCACGATCGATCGCGCCTGAAGGCGCTCCTACGGATCCGGTACCTATTAGCCATGCTGAGCCCGGCGGAAGAACTCGGCCTGGCCGGCGCCGCGCTCGATGCCCGGGTGCGGCGTGCGGTCAATCACATCCCGGACGCCACGCTGCACTGGCTGTCCCGGCGCCTGGCCGATGACGCGCGCCTCAATGGCGTGGTCTACGAGCGCGGCGGGCAGATCGAGCCGGTGCGCATCATGCTGCGGCCGCTCCTCGTCATGCCCGAGCAGGTGGCCTACCTGCACAACGCGTGCACCGTCATCGTCGACGCCCTGAAGCGCCTGCCGGAGCTGTACTTCGCCGACCCCGACGTGCGGGCGGTGCTGCCGCTCGCGGCCGACGAGGAAGACTGGTTGCGGGACTGCTGGACGGCGCTCGAAGGCGGCCAGAACGCGCTCTATGGCCGGCTCGACGCCGTCTGCGATTTCACCGGCGCCCGCTGGCAGGACTCGCTGCAGTTCCTGGAGCCCAACCTGTCCGGCGTCGGCGGCATCCAGCTCGGGCCCCTGGCCGACTCGCTGGTGGTCCGCGACATCGTGCCCACGATCATCGCCCACGACCCCGGCCTCACCATCGACCAGCCCCGGGACCAGCGCGACCTCTTCCTCCAGGTGCTGCTGGATCACGCCCGGGCCGTCGGTCGCGCCGGCCGCAACATCTGCCTCGTCGAGCCCAAGTACGAAGCGGACGGGCCCAACGAGCAGTCCGCCATGGCCCGCTACTTCCGCGAGCGCCACGGCGTGACCGTGGTCCACGCCGACCCTGCCGAGCTGCGCCTCCAGGGGGATGAAGTCTGGTACCAGGACACCTGCATCGACGTGGCCTACCGGGACTACGAGATGCGCGACCTGCTGAAGCTCGAGCAGGAGCAGGGTGGCCGGCTGCTCGCCATGCGCGCGCTCTTCCGCCAGAACCGCATCGTGTCCTCGGCCGGCGGCGACTTCGACCACAAGAGCTGCTGGGAACTGCTCACCGACGACCGGCTCGTGCGCCGGCATTTCAGCAACCGGGAACGGCTGCTGTTCCAGCGGCACATCCTCTGGACACGGATCCTGTCCGCCAGGAGCACGTCGCTCCCCCACGGGCGCGGCGACCTGCCGAAGTACGCGCGGGACTTCCGCGAGCAACTCGTGCTGAAGCCGAACCGGGGCTACGGCGGCGAAGGCGTCCACGTGGGCGCGCTCACGCCCCAGGGCGAGTGGGAGGAACTCGTCGAGGAGGCCCTTAGCCTGCAGGACGACCCCCACCAGTCGTGGGTGGTGCAGGCCGTCGCCAACCTGCCCGTGCATGAATTCCCGGTGGTCGATGCCGATGGCCGCGTGCACTACGAGCCCTTCTACTCCGTGCTCGGCTTCGCACCGACCGACCACGGCCTCGCCATGCTCTGCCGCGTCTCCCAGAAGCAGGTGGTCAACGTGGCCCAGCACGGCGGGCTCGCTCCGGTCCTCATCGGCTATCCCCCCGACGACCTCCGGGCGCCGATCCGGGCTGCCGTGCCGCGGGATGTCGCCGAGAAGCGCCTGGCCGGCAAGATCCGCGAACTGCGCGACCTGGATGCCGTGGTGGCCCTCATGGACTGGGACGAGGAGACCTACCTGCCGTCCGGGAGCCACGAGCGACGGGGCCAGCAGATGGGCACCGTGGAGACGATCGCCCACGACCTGCTGGTCGACGACGCGTTGGGCGACCTCATCGAGGAAGTCAGCGACCTGACCCGCGACGACCCCCTGCGCCAGGCGGAGCTTGCGGAACTGAAGCGCACCCGCCGCATCGAGCTGGCCGTGCCCCATGACCTGGTGGGCGCGCTCGCGGAAGCCCGCTCGCTGGCCCTGGCCGCCTGGGAAGAAGCACGCGCCGCCGGCGACTTCGGTCCGTTCGCCGGTCCGTTCGCCGGGCTCCTGAAGCTCGTCCGGGAGCGCGCGCAGGCCCTGCAGCGGGGCAGGGACCTGTACGACGGGCTGCTGGACGAGTACGAGCCCGGCATGACGAAGGCACGCCTCGACCCGCTCCTGCGCGGGCTGGGCGAGCGGCTGCGGGAACTGGTCCCGGTGCTGGTCGAGCGCACGCGCCCGGCGGGGCCGGGATTGTCCATCCCGCTCCCGGCAGGGGAACAGGAGGCGTTCTGCCGCGGGCTGCTGGCCGACATGGGCTTCTCCTTCGCGCGGGGCCGCGCCGACCGCTCCACGCATCCCTTCACCACCATGATCGGCGAGGACGACGTGCGCCTGACGCTGCGCTTCCAGCCGGACAACCCGCTGTCGGCGATCTTCGCGGCGCTCCACGAGGGCGGGTACGCGCTCTACGACCAGGGTTTCCCGCCCGGACTGCACGACACGCTGCTGGCCGAGGCGCCGAGCACCGGCCTCCACGAATCCCAGGCCCGCCTCTGGGAAAACCACGTGGGTCGCAGCGGCGCGTTCTGGTCGCACTACCTGCCCCGGCTCCGGTCCCGCTGGCCGGCCGGGCTGCAGGACCTGGACGTGGCGCGATTCCAGCGCGCGGTCAACGTCGTGCAGCCCACGCTGGTCCGCGCGGAAGCCGACGAGGTCACCTACAACCTGCACATCCTGATGCGCTACGAGCTGGAGACGGCCCTGCTGTCGGGCGATCTCCCCGTCGGCGACCTGCCGGCCGCCTGGAACGAGAGCAGCCGCAAGTGGCTGGGCATCGTCCCGGCCACCGTGGTCGACGGCTGCCTCCAGGACGTGCACTGGGCCGGCGCTTCCCTCGGCTATTTCCCCACGTACACCATCGGCAACCTCTACGCCGCCCAGCTCGCCGAGACCTACGCCGCGCAGGCGGATCTCGACGCCGAGCTCGCCGGCGGCAACCTCAAGCCGCTCAGGGACTGGCTTGCCACCCGCGTGTACCAGTGGGGCTGCCGGCTGGAGGCGGAGGAGATCGTCCGCCAGGCCACGGGTCGGGGACTCGACGCGGAGGCCTTTTTCCGGCACCTGGCCCGAAAATTCTCCTGAATCTCCTCGGCACTCACCTGCGAAGCCGTGCCCAAGTGATTGAGCAGGCTCGAAAGACAGGAATTCTCCGGCTTTTGCACGGGATCGCGGAGGCCGCGTATATTCGGGGCAACGTCCAATTCAATAACTACAACCGTCTTACCGAGTGGGGGTATCCAGAATGTTCCAGGTATTTTCGGGGCGGCCTGCCGCCCGCGCCTTGCGCGCCATGTCCTTCGTCGCCGCCCTGGTGTTCGCGCTGTTCTCCGCGCAGGCATCGGCCTATAGCGCCCTCTATGCCTTCGGCGACAGCCTGTCGGACACGGGCAACGTCGCCGCCATCACCGGTGGCACCCAGCCGCCGGCGCCGCCCTACGCCACCGGCCGCTTTTCCAACGGTCCCGTCTGGATCGAGACGCTGGCCGCCAACCTGGGCCTGACCGCCAACGCCGCACTGCTGGGTGGCACCAACTTTGCGTTCGGCGGCGCGGTCACCGGCGGGCCGTACACGTCCAGCACCCCGTCGCTGACGGCCCAGGTGAGCACGTACTACCTGCCCTCGGTTGGGGGGATCGCCGATCCCAACGCGCTCTACGTGGTCTGGGGCGGCGGCAATGACGTGCGGGCCATCGGCCAGGGCGCGCAACCACCGACGGCACTTTCCAATTCGATAAGCAACATCGCCGGCATCGTCAGCACGCTGGCGGCGGCAGGCGCCCAGAACTTCCTGGTTGCCAACCTGCCGGACATCGGCCTGACGCCGGAGGCCATCGCCGGCGGACCGGCCGCCGTCGCCGGCGCCAACTACCTCTCGACGACGTTCAACGGAGCCCTCGCCTCGGCCCTGCCGGGCCTCGGGCTCTCCCTGGGCGTCAACATCATCCAGCTGGACGTGTTTGCGTTCCTGAACAACGTGGTGGCCAACCCGGGCCTCTACGGGATCACCAACACAAACAGCCGGTGCCTGGTCGGGTCCACGCCCTGCGCCAACCCGGACGAGTACGTGTTCTGGGACGGCATCCACCCGACGGCCGCGGCCCATGAAGCGCTGGGCAACTTCGCCACGGCG
>CAZTGY010000099.1:0-550 GCA_964613445.1 uncultured Chromatiaceae bacterium
ACGGGTGCCAAGGGCATCGCGGGGACCGGAGCTAAGGGCATTGCCGGTACGGGTGCCAAGGGCATCGCGGGGACCGGTGCCAAATAGCCCTCCTCGCGCGCCTTGATTTAGCCGGGAGTGCTTCCAAGGAACCATGGGGCGCCGATTGAGCACTACTTGCTATGGCGGCGCTTACCGCACAGCAAAGTTCGCCGGGTCGTCTTCGACCAAGTAGATTCCAACGCCAACTACAGATCGCTCCTCGTCGCTCCCCGCCCCACCGGCCTCACTTAGTAGGTCGTCCATCTCTTGAGAGAAATCTCTAAGACGTTGGGCTATTAGCGCATCCACATCACTCCTCCGCGACTGTGGCTGGCAGTAGTTCCAGACTAATCGCTGAAATCTAAGCTTGGCCGAATCCTCTGTCCGCGCGTTGTGTGCCACCGTCATCGCTAGTGGCCGCAGGCCGTACTGCAGTCCTTGAATCAGTCGTCCCTCCGCGGTCGATGGAACAAAGGAACGGCGACTGGCGATCAGCAAACCATCCTCGGACTCGGTGACCGCGCCTACC
>CAZTGY010000099.1:560-8910 GCA_964613445.1 uncultured Chromatiaceae bacterium
CTCAGCACGCATCGTGGCTGGGGACACGCTCTTTGAGCAATGACGGACCAATTCACAGAACGAACTAGGACCCGAGTCCCACATCAACGCCTTCGGCTTACCGAGGGTGCTACAGAAACGGAAGTCCGTATGCCACACATTCAGTACTTCAGCTGGAAGACTGAGACTACCGATCTCGTGGACAGGCACTGAAACTGGGGTCGATTGAATTCGGCTTACCAGTTTTCTCGTTAAGCCGGTCATCAGGGAAAC
Source organism: uncultured Chromatiaceae bacterium (assembly GCA_964613445.1). GTDB lineage: Bacteria > Pseudomonadota > Gammaproteobacteria > Steroidobacterales > SHZI01. Next base: position 813 of record CAZTGY010000099.1, read on the forward strand.
ACGCGATGCGTTGGCTTGCCTCCCCCGGACCCCGTACTCATTTGTTGCCACCATCACAAAGGCAGCCTGGGCAACGCGATCGAAGTCCCTGTAGTTGATCCCAAGACGCAGGAGCATGGACGCAATTGGTCGGAGCGTCGCCAGAAGCACCGCACTTACATCTTCTCTGATCTTGTCAGTCATGGATTCACCATAATTAGAAGGCTTCAAATTCCGACCTTCATGCCGCTAATTCAGGGGGGTCTGGTACTACGCTGGCGCAATTCGCAAACTAGTTGAAGAGCTTGAAAAGCTGCCCATCGTCCAAAACCTCCACCCCAAGCTTCTCCGCCTTCGCCAGCTTCGACCCGGGATTCGCTCCCGCAACCAGGTAGGTCGTCTTGGCGGTCACACTGCCAGTCACCTTGCCGCCGAGTGCCTCGATGCGGGCGGTGGCCTCCTCGCGTGTCATGTCGGAGAGAGTCCCGGTCAGCACGAATGTCTTCCCCTTCAGCGGCAGGGATCCCGCAACAGGCTTTGCTGACTCATCCCAGTGAATGCCTTGTTGGCGCAAGTCGCGGATAACGTCGCGATTGTGCGGTTCCCGGAAGAAGGCGGCAATCTGGCCTGCCATCACCGGACCCACGTCCTCAATGTCCTCCAGCTCAGCCTCCGTCGCGGCCAGCAGGGCGTCAAGTTTCACGAAATGGCGCGCCAGGGCCTTGGCAGTTGCCTCCCCCACCTCGGGGATACCTAGGGCAAAGAGGAAGCGTTCGAGCGTCGTGGCCTTGCTCTTCTCAATCGCGGCCAGCAACTTGGCCGCGGAACGCTCGCCCATCCGCTCGAGTTCCTCAAGCTGCTTTGCCGAGAGTCGAAACAGGTCGCCCGGAGTCCCCACCAGACCGGCATCTACCAGTTGCTCGATCAACTGGCTTCCCAGACCGTCGATGTTCATGGCCTTACGAGCCGCAAAGTGACGCAGGGACTCCTTGCGCTGCGCGGGGCATACGAGCCCTCCCGTGCACCGAAGCGCAGCTTCACCCTCCACACGCACCACGGCTGATCCGCACACCGGGCACTTCCCGGGCGCCCCAACGGCGTTCGAGTCCGTCGGACGCCTGTCCAGCACGACCGAGACGACCTCCGGAATGACATCGCCCGCCCGGCGGACGATCACCGTGTCGCCAGGCCGGACGTCCTTGCGACGAAGTTCGTCCAGGTTGTGCAGCGTGGCGTTGCTTACGGTCACCCCACCAACGAAGACCGGCACCAGGCGTGCCACTGGCGTCAGTACGCCAGTGCGGCCAACCTGAAACTCCACGGCCTCGACCGTTGTCAGCTGCTCTTCTGCGGGGAACTTGTGGGCTACCGCCCAGCGCGGGGCGCGGGCAACGGTCCCGAGGCGGGCCTGCTGCGCTACCTGATCAACCTTGTAGACGACGCCATCCGTGTCGTAGCGGAGCCGTGGACGCTTCTTCTGCATCTTCTCGTAGTAGGCAAGGCAACCGGCGACCCCGGTGACCAGCTCGGCTTCCGGAGTCACCGGCAAACCCCAGTCCCGCATGCGGGCAAGGATTTCGCTGTGCCGGTCGGGGAGCACTCCGCCATCGACGGTGCCGACCCCGTATGCGAACAACGCCAGCGGCCGCGATGCCGTCAGTCGGGGATCCAGTTGCCGCAGGCTGCCAGCGGCAGCGTTCCGGGGATTGGCAAACACCTTCTCACCGGCCTGGCGGGCTGAATCATTGAGCCGCCTGAAGCCCTCCCGGGTCATGAAGATCTCCCCGCGGATCTCGATGCGAGCCGGCACGGCGTTGCCACGCAGCCGAAGCGGCACCGACCGGATCGTACGGACGTTGTGGGTGACATCCTCTCCGACGGTGCCGTCTCCCCGCGTGGCAGCCCGCGTAAGCTCGCCCTTGTCGAACCAGAGATTGATGGCCGCACCATCCAGCTTGGGCTCGGCCGAATACTCGATTTCACCGTCCGTTCCCAGTCGCTCCCGCACGCGCCGGTCAAAGTTCTCGACGTCCTCCGTGGAGAAAGCGTTGTCGAGTGACAGCATTGGGAGGCCGTGCCGAACCTCGGCAAAACCGGCAACCGGCGCCGCGCCTACCCGCTGGGTCGGTGACTCCGGAACCGCCAGTTCGGGGTAGCGCGTCTCGAGCTGGAGAAGCTCCTGGTACAGCTGGTCATATACCGCGTCCGGAATACTGGGGTCGTCAAGGACGTGGTAGCGGTAGTTGTGCTCGGCCAACTCGGCCCGGAGCCGGGCTGCCCTCACCCTGTCTGACCGGGATGCCATGCGCGAGCCTGCCCCCGGCGTCAGGCGGGCCGTCCCTGGCGGTGCTGGAACTGGATGACCTCTTCGCGCAGGTAGCGCTCGCGCTGCACGCTGAGAGTGCTCCCGTGCTCGTCCACCAGGTTGCCATCCAGGCGCCTGGAGACTTCACGGGCTGCACTGACCATCGACTCGAAGGCAGCCACGCCGTCGACGGGACCAGGGAGGCCCAGGAACAGGCTGACACCCTGATACACGTCGGTGTGAACCCGGGTCAGGTCGAAGGATCCCGGCTCCGTGAGACTGGCGACGCTGAATACGGGTGTGTCGTCAGTGTCGGACACCTGGGCATGGAATATCCCAAACCGTCCATGACGCAGGCCCGAATCCCGCAATGCCAGCACCAGATCCTCGGCCCGAAACGGGGCACCGGCGCGACTCAGGATGCGGATCGTCACAATCTTGTCGGGAAGCACCGGCGCAGCCGGGGCCCGGGCCGGAGTCAGCACTGGCTCGTGCCGGCCACCCGGACCACTACCGGACCTTGTCGCTGGCGCCGCCGGAGGGAAGCGAAAGCGCTCTACAAACCGGGAGCGATATCGCGTCCAGACGAAAAGGGCCACCAGTATCAGGAGGGCGGCCAGCAGGAGGACCCAGCGGAGCTCCGTCATGAAAGATCAGCTGGCGACGAGCTTGACGGCCTCATCGATATCGACCGCCACCAGCCGCGATACGCCCGGTTCATTCATCGTCACGCCGGTGAGTTGCCTGGTCATCTCCATGGTCGTCTTGTTGTGGGTGATGACGATGAACTGCACGGTCTTGGACATCTCCCGGACGATGTCGCAGAAACGGCCCACGTTTGCCTCGTCGAGTGGAGCGTCCACCTCGTCCAGCAGGCAGAACGGCGCCGGATTGAGCTGGAAGATGGAGAAGATCAACGCGACGGCGGTCAGCGCCTTCTCGCCGCCGGAGAGAAGGTGGATATGGCTGTTGCGCTTGCCAGGCGGCCGGGCCATGACGGTGACGCCCGCGCTGAGCAGGTCGTCGCCTTCGAGCGTCAGGTACGCGTGACCGCCACCAAAAAGTCGCGGGAAAAGCCGCTTGAGCCCATTGTTGATGTTATCGAACGTTTCCTGGAACCGGGTCCGACTCTCGCGGTCGATCCGCCGGATCGCGTGCTCGAGCGTCTCCAGGGCTGACGACAGGTCGGCGTGCTGGGAGTCCAGGTAGGTCTTGCGTTCCGACTGCTCGGTGAATTCGTCGATCGCGGCGAGGTTGATCGGCCCCAGTCGCTCGATCGAGGCGCGGGTCTGGGACAGGCGCTGGTCCCACGCTTCGGGCTCAGCCCCGGCAGGTATCTGCGCCATCACGTCGGCGAGTACGAAGGCGGTGGCCGCGAATCGCTCCGTCAGGGCCTCCCCGCGTACTTCGAGCTCACGAACCTGCATGCGCAGGGACTCCACGGCCTCCCGCTCGCCGGAAACCTGCCTTTCCAGTTCATGGCGCCGGCCCTCTCCGGCCTTGACGCGTTGCTCGACCACGGTCAGGCCGTCCCGCTGGCGGGACATCTCGGCCTGGACCTCCACCTGCCGCGCCAGCTGGGCATCCAGTTCCACCTGGTAGCCTTGCAGGGGCGCCTCACTATCGCGGGTGGTCGCTTCGAGCGTTGCAATCCGGTCGACCAGCTGGTTCCGCTGCTGCGTCACCCGCTCCAACGCGACCACGGCTGCACCCTGGGCGGCACGCCGGCTCTCGAACTCGATGAGGATCTGGCCGACGGCAGCACGCTGGCGATCGGCGTCCTCGCGCGCCGCATTGTAGGCGGCCAGCAGGACGTCCTGCTGGTCACGCCGACCCGGCCGCTGCAGGTCCAGCTCACCGAGCCGCTGCTCTGCGGACTGCAGGCGCGCACGGGCCTCGTCAATGACGGTTCGGAGCTCGGTCAGCTCGGCGCGTACGGAGTCCTCGTCGTGGGCCAGCACCTCCAGGCGTTGCCGGGCGCGCTCCAGCTCCTGGTGCAGCGTCGCTGCCATTGAGGCCGACTCAAGGCTCTGCCTGTTGGCATCCGTCAGCCGGATCTGGCTCTGCTGGCGTTCCCGCTCCAGCGCGTCGATCTCGCTGCGCAGGTCGAGGCGGGCCTGGCCCAGCGCGGCAATCTGCGCATCGTCGCCAACCACCGCGGTGGAGAGCTCCCGGATTTCGCGCTCGCGGGCCACCATGCCCACGTGACGTTGCGCGCGATTGATGCGCACCCAACCCGGCCCGAGCCAGACACCCTCGGGCGTGATAACTGACTGGCCGGGACGAAGGTTCATCCGGCGCCGGAGTGCCTCATCGATGGATTCCACGCAAATCACCGACGCGAGGAAACTCCGTGCCGTCCCGGCGTTCTGAACGCGGGCGGCCAGTGAATCGGCGGGCACGTCCTGCTCGTCGCCGGTCTCCTCGAGGAGAACCAGCGTGGCTTCCGGCAATGACGCGGCGTGCGGGCCAGCATCCTGGACGCAGACCGCCTGAAGGAAGTCGCCAAGGACGGTCTCGATGGCGCGCGTCCAGCGTGGCTCTGCCACCAGTTGCTGGACGAGGCGGTTGTGGCCAGCAAGGCCGGACCTGGCCAGCCAGCCGCCGAGGATCTCCTCCTCGTTCCCGAGGGCGGCATTCTGGATCACCCTCAGCGCGTCGAGCCGGCCGCGGCGGGCCTCGAGTTCGCCCCGCAGCTTTTCAATGTCGCCACCCAGGCGCTGCTCGGCCTCCCGCTTGCTGGTCAGGGCGTAACCTGCATCCTCGAGCGCCTTGGCCTCGGCCGACAGCAGCAGCTGCGTATCTGCCTGGAGCTTGTCCTGGGCAATCAGCCGGGCCTCGATGTCGACCACGGATATTGACAGGCGCTCCCCCTCGACCGACTGCAGCTGACGGTCTAGCCGGCCCTGGTGCGCCTCGAGGTGCTCGAGCCGGGTCTGCTCGACCTGGCGGGACTGCTGTTGCTCCTTGACGTCCAGATTGAACGTGTGCCACTCGTCCTGCCACGCGTCCAGAGCCGCCTCGCTGGCCTGAAGGGCCGCTACGCCAGCGGCCTCCGCTTCCCGGGCCGCCGCGAGGCCCGGCTCGAAACCCGCAATGCCGAGCTCGATATCGGCAAGGGCCCGGCTGTCCCGCTCGACCTCCGCCAGAACAGTGGCAAGCTCCGCGCGGGCCTGCTCCAGGTCCCGCAACTCGCGCTCCCGCAATTCGCGCGCATGCGCGAGCGTCTGCTCCAGGCGGGCAATCTCTCCCTGCACCGAGTAATAGTTGGCCTGGGTGACTGCAAATGCATCGCTGGCCACGAGGTGCTCTGCACGGGCAGTCTCGATGTCCAGCTCCACCTCGCGCTGGCCCGCGAGGGCGGCCTCCATCGCCGTCTGGCGCCCCGACAGGTCAGACCTGTGGGCCGCGAGTCCGCGCTCGAGCTCCGCGAGCCGCATCGCGACCAGTTCGGCCTCGAGCTGGCGTTCCTGCTGCTTGAGCGTCCGGTACTTTTCCGCCACCTGGGCCTGGCGCTGCAGGTGCTTTATCTGCTTCTCGACCTCGTCCCGAAGGTCAGCGAGGCGGGCCAGGTTCTCCCGCGTGTGGTGCATGCGGGTCTCGGTCTCGCGGCGTCTTTCCTTGTACTTCGAAATGCCCGCAGCCTCCTCGATGTAGCTGCGCATTTCCTCGGGCTTGGCCTCCACCAGTCGGGAAACCATCCCTTGCTCGATGATCGCGTAGCTCCGCGGGCCCAGGCCGGTGCCCATGAATAGCCCGGTGATGTCCTTGCGGCGGCAGCGGGTATTGTTGAGAAAGTATTGCGAGGTGCCGTCCCGTGACACCGTGCGGCGAATGGAGATCTCCGCATAGCTCGCAAACTGTCCACCGAGGGTTCCGTCGGAGTTGTCGAAGTACAATTCGATGGCTGCCGTGCCCACCGGCTTGCGGGAACTGGAGCCGTTGAAGATGACATCCTCCATGGAGTCGCCACGGAGGTGCCGCGCCGACGTTTCGCCCATGACCCACCGGATGGCGTCGATGACGTTGGACTTGCCGCAGCCATTGGGTCCGACCACCCCTACGAGATTGCTGGGGAAGTGGACGGTGGTCGGATCGACAAAAGACTTGAATCCCGCAAGCTTGATCTTGCTCAGTCGCATAAATTCAGGGTGTCCGGAGTGAAGAAACTAAGCTAACGGGAGATGCCATCGTAGTGTAGATTAATTCGACACCGCACACACCCCGCGGGCCCGTGCCCCGCACCCGCTTCCTGCCAGACCAGGCCACTGATCGATGCCTTCTTCCCCCAGCGCGGCGCTCGAGACCTTCCAGAACCCCGAACCGGACCGGGCGTTCACCATTTGCATGCGCCTGCCCGAATTCACCTGCCTGTGTCCGAAGACCGGGCAGCCGGATTTTGCCACCCTGCATCTAGAGTACGTCCCCGATAGTCTGTGTATCGAACTGAAGTCGCTGAAAAACTACATATGGAATTTCCGCGACCAGGGCGCCTTCCATGAGGCGGTTACCAACAGGATCCTCAATGACCTGGTGGCCGCGACGGCGCCACGTTTCATGCGGCTGACGGCCGAATTCAATGTCCGGGGCGGGATCTACACCACCGTCGTCGCGGAACACCGGCAACCCGGGTGGCGACCCCCGGTGCCGGTGGCCTTGCCACCCGGCCTCGCCTCCTGAAACAGCCTCGGGCGCTCTTCCAGCCCGGATCCGCGTATGTATAATTCCGCGCCTAATTTTTGAGCAGGGTCCAGAAAATGCCGTCAGCCAAGCGACCAGTCCGCAAGAGCAGCCCGTCGGGGAAGGCCAAGGCGGCCTCCTCTGCCAAGGCGCGTGCCAGCCGGACGAGCACCCGCAAGGCTGCCCGGAAACCGGCCCCGGCGAAGAAAGCGGCATCCAAGCTCAAGCCGGCTGCCAGCAAGGCGCAGGCGAAGTTGCCGGCGAAGTTGCCGGCCAAGTCACCGGCAGTGGCCCGGCCCAGGGCGCCAGGGAACGGGAAGCCGGCCAAGGCCGTAAAGCAGGCGGTCGCCAAGGCGCCTGCGGCCCCGCCGGCCAAGGTTGGTGCTCCAAAGGCCACCGTGGTCCGGGAAATGATCGTCCGGACGACCCCCGGCCTGGTGAAAACCAGCGGGCGAAAGCCTGTCCCGGCGGCACGCAAGCCTGGCCGCCGGGCCACGGAGGTCTACGACCCCAACGCCCTTATCCACGGGATCCGACCCTATCAGGCCCAGATGGGCGAGGCGTACATGAGCGCGGCACAGCTGGAACACTTTCGCATGATCCTGCAGGCCTGGAAGCGGGAGCTGATGGAGGAAGTCGACCGGACTGTCCACCACATGCAGGACGAGGCCAGCAACTTTCCCGACCCGAACGACCGGGCTACCCAGGAATCGGAGTTTGGCCTGGAGCTGCGCACCAGGGACCGGGAGAGAAAGCTCCTCAAGAAGATCGACTCTGCCCTCGAGCGCATCGAGGACGGGACCTACGGCTATTGCGAGGAGACGGGCGAAGAGATTGGCCTGAAACGCCTTGAAGCCCGCCCGGTGGCCACCCTGTCCCTGGAGGCCCAGGAGCGGCGGGAAATGGCGGAGCGACAGTATGGCGAGCGGGACGACCGCTACCGCTGACGGCGCTTCCCGCCGGGCCCCGTCAGGGGGCAATCGTGACCACCAGTTGACATATGAGACGTAAAGCCATGTTTCTCATGGCTTTTAAATTTTCATAATAATTCCACCCCGGCAGCTGCATCGCGAACCAATTCCCCAGCGAATGAGTCTATAAGGGGTGAATTGGGGGCAACTGAACGCCGGATGG
>CAZTGY010000100.1:0-8872 GCA_964613445.1 uncultured Chromatiaceae bacterium
GTCGACGGTATTCGCCCTGACGATCGGCGCGGGCGTGGATCTCTTCGTGCTCGACCCGGCGATAGGCGCCTTCGTGCGCGTGCAGCAGGGCCTGCAGATCCCCGCAGCCGCCAGTAGCTACTCGGTGAACGAGGGCAACCGGCTGACGTTCCCGGAAGGCTACCAGCGATACCTGGCGTGGGCCCAGGAACAGACCTACTCGAGCCGCTACGCGGGCGCAATGGTTGCCGACGTGCATCGCATCCTGCTGAAAGGCGGCGTATTCCTCTACCCCCCAACGCGGAAAGCCCCGCAGGGCAAGCTGCGGCTGATGTACGAGGCGAACCCCATGGCCTGGCTCGTCGAGCAGGCGGGTGGCAAGGCACTGGCGGCCCCAGGCGAGCGGATCCTCGACGTGCAGCCCACGGACATTCACCAGCGCACGCCGGTGATCCTGGGCAGCCCGGCCGAAGTGGACCGGGTAGTCGGCCACCTCGCATCCTGACCACGCGCCGCGCTAGCCGGACTGCCAGCCCCGGTTGGGGTGCCGGCGCACGAGTTCCGGATCCCGGAATAGCAGAACCAGGGCTGCGCCGGCCACGAAGCCGCCGACGTGCGCCCAGAAGGCCACGCCACCGCCATGAGCACCGATCGAGCCGACGCCACCGACCAGCTGGGCCACGAACCAGTAGCCCAGCATCCAGAATGCAGGGACCGTGAAGGTCGTGACGTAGAAGCCGAGGAAGATGAGCATCTTCACGCCCACCTTCGGGTATAGCAGCACGTAGGCACCCATGACGCCGCCAATGGCACCGGACGCCCCGACCATGGGGATGCCGGAGTCGGGGTCCGCCAGGATCTGGGCGGCCGCCGCGGCCAACCCGCACAGCAGGTAGAACACGACAAACCGCACGTGCCCCATCGAGTCCTCGACGTTGTTGCCGAAGATCCAGAGGAACCAGAGGTTGCCGATGATGTGCAGCCAGCCGCCGTGCAGGAACATGTGGCTGACGACGGTCAGCCAGTTGGGCGTGTCCGTGAGGGTACAGTAGGCATTCGGGCCGACCTGAAATGTGGTGCCGGCTGCGAGGGTCTGCAGCAGTTCGCCTGGTACCAGGCCCAGCGTGCACACCGAGGTGGCCAGGCGAGGCTCCATGCCCAGGCCCTGCACGAAGATCCACGCCGCGATATTCAGCGCGATCAGCGCGTAGGTGGCGTATGGCGTCAGGAAATGCGGGTTGTCGTCGCTGAGGGGAAACATGGGGTTCGCGATAGTAGCAGGCAACCCTGCAGGGCCCGCGGCGCGGGGCTGTTGATGGCGGCATCTTATAGATATTTGCGGGCACGTTCGCCGTCATTCAGCGCCTGTTCCCGACATTATTGCCTTCCAAGACATGCTGGCACGGACCCGCCACCCGGCTCCGGAAAAGATTTGCCAGTAGTTGACACTGTCTATACGGCCCACTAGTCTCCGGGCATGCTAGGTGCCCGCAGCTATTCACTTTCCGAACTGGTCGACAGGACCGGGTTCGACCGGCGGACGATCGTCTACTACATCCAGTCCGGGCTGTTGCCCAAGGTGGGTCGCCGGGGCCCTCATACCCGCTATCCGGACGAGTGCCTGACCCGCCTGCTGTTCATCAAAGGTGTCCGCAACCTGCAGGCGGAGGGCAAATTGCTCACGGCGACGCTGGCGGAGATGCGCCGGGCCCTGGCCGCCCGGGATACCCCCGGGATCAGGGACCTGCTGGACCGGGGCCTGCCCGCGGATGAATTGAGCGCCCTGTTCGCGGAGGAGCTGCCCCCCCAGTCCCGGCCGATGCCGCCGGACGCCGGCATCGTCAGCCCCGCTACCCCGCCACCCGTGCCGGCGCCGGTGGCGGTGCCGACCGCGCCGACGCCCGTGACCGGGCCTGCGGGTGAGCGGCGGAGCTACGGACTGGCGGATGCGGGAATCCGGAAGCGCTTCGGGACCGACGGTCCGGAGACGCCCACGCCCGGGACTTCCCAGGAGGAATCCCGTCCCGCCCCTCCCAACCCGGGTGCCGCAACGCTACAGGCACCGGCCGCGGTCCCGGCTGCGGCCGAGGGCTCGCCCGGCGACGCCGAACTGGGCGAGCTGCTACGTGAGCTCGAAGTGCGGCCAACGTTGAATGCGCGGCGCAGTCCGCCCGGCTCGCCCGAACAATGGACCGAGATACCGATTACCAGCCGCGTGTACCTGTCGGTACGCGGCCTGGCGGCGGAGGACGCACCCCTTGCCGAGGCCGTTGCGCGACTTCTGAAGCGCGCTCTGCGTGCCCGTTATTGATCGCACGCCTCCTGATCCCCGCCAGCCTGGCTCTGCTTCCGGCAGTGGCGCCTGCGCAGCCGACCGAAACACTTGTTCCGTTCCGTGATCGCATCGAGCACGCCTACAACGCGCGCGACAGCCGGGCAATCGATGCCGTCGTGATGGAGCTTAAGAAGGCGGGCAAGGCCACGCACCGGGAGGACACTGCGACTTACTACACGGCGTTTGCACGGCTGCGGCAGTCCGCCCTGCCCGGCATCCCGAAGGACCGTGCGCGGGATTACCTGGAACAGTGCATCGCCGAACTGGAACCGCTCGTCGAACGGCATCATGACCATGCCCAGGCGCGGGCCCTGTACGCGTCATGCCTGGGCGCCAGCATCAGCCACAACATGCTGCGCGCGGCCACTCGCGGGTTGGCCGCGGCCCGGGAGATGTCGGCAGCCCTCAAGTTGGCGCCAGACAATCCGTGGATCGTGTTCCAGGACGCCGTCAGCGACTTCCTCACGCCCGCGCTGTTCGGCGGCGACAAGAAGCGGGCCCTGGGCAAGCTCCAGCGTGCGGAGCAGCTCTTCGTCGCCTCCCGGCCGCAAGGCTCCAGCGCACCCGTCTTTGGTGAGAGCGAGACATGGCTTTACATGGCGCGCGTCAGGCTGGCCCTCGGCCAGGAGCATGAGGCGCGGCTGGACCTCGAACGGGCGCTGGCGCTTGATCCCGGAAGCGCGGACGTCCGGGACGAGATCAAGAGGCTCGGACCGTGGATTACGGGCGGGGTGCGCGCCAGCCAGCGCGTTCCGCTTCATGGACGGAGCAGAACCAGCGCTCTCCCCGCGCCTCGTCGATCCGCGTAGCGGCGTAGGAACTGGCGCCGGGCAGGTGGTAGATCCGCTCTCCCCGCGTGTTGACGTTGCCCTTGATGCGGCACGCGGAATCCGCCACGGGTCCGGTAACTGGCCCGGGCCGCGACGGGGCGGGGATCTTCCTGCCGATCGCAGCAATGCATCGTTCCGCCGTCTCCGCCGCATAGCCCGTGCCTGGCCCGGCATCGTTGCGCCCCCTCGCGCGAAATTCCCAGGGCGGCTCCCAGGAGTCCGGCGCCCCGACCCAGACCCCCCGACCCGCAGCCCGCGCCTGCTCTTCAAGCAGGCAGTATTGCTCGTCCCCAGCCTCGTGCCGGAGGTACCGGCGATATGCCCACGCGTAGCCACTCGCGACCATCTGGGCATTCACGTCGTCGCCGCGGATGAGAACCTTCGCCACCATCCGGCCGTAGGCATCGTTCTGTTCTATGGGTTCGATCTCCAGCGGCTCGCCTTCCACGCGGCCGCGCAAGGCCTTCGTGGCGACCCTCCCCATTGACTGGTTTGCTTCGGGGGAATCGATGCCGTGCAGGCGGACCACGATCGGGCCGCTGTCGAGGCGCACCTTGATGGTGTCACCATCCACCACCTTGAGCAGGGTGGCGGGAAGATAGAGCCCGGGTTCGGGACGGTCGTCGGCAAAAGCACCCAGGGACAGGCTGCCGGCGCCTGCAAGCAACAGGGCGAGTACGGGTCTAGTGGCCAGGGCTGCGACGCAACGCCTTGCGGCTCTCTTTCACCACGGTCGTCCAGATGTTCTCACGGAACTCGTCGATCTGCCGCTGCCAGATGTCGGTGTCGGTGATCCCCATGTGGCCGGAGCCCACGTGGCCGAAACCCAGCTGCCAGGGAGACTCCGCATCGGTGCACTGGATGAAGAAGCTCGCGAGCTGATCCGGCTCGTTGTCCTGCCGTTCGTAGAGCAGCGCGAGTACCCGGCGGCGCGGCTCGCCGGCCAGGACCATGGATGCCCGGGTCTCGAGCTCCCTCAGCACGGCGAGCAGGTGGGGCTCCAGGTCGCGGCACAGGTAGTCCAGGTAGATCTGTGAATGGCGGCCCGTGGCCTCGCAATCGTTGAAATGCAGGCCATGGCGCAGGCGGATGTTGTCGCCGTGCCGGTCCTGACTGGGAACGCGTCGGTGCGATTCGCTCATGACGGCCTGATCGTCGCGCCGGTCGCGGTCCGGGTGTCGTGAAGCCCGTCACGAATATGAAGCGCCAGCTAGATAAACGGCGCCGGCTTCACCTCCACGTCGGGAGTCAGGAGCTTGTACATCACGGGCGTCACGAGTCGTGCCAGGAAGGTGCTGGTGACCAACCCCCCGATGATCACCCAGGCGATGGGGCTGTACGGCCCGACGTTCTGCAGGGCCAGGGGCAGCAGGCCGCCGATCGGCGTCGCGGACGTCAGCAGGATGGGCACGAAGCGGGTCTCGCCGGCGCGCTCTATAGCCTCATCGAGCGCCACGCCATGCGCGCGCAACTGGTTGGTGAAGTCCACGAGAAGTATGGAATTCTTGATCTCGATGCCGATCAGCGCGATCAGCCCGATGCTGGCCGTGAACGAGAGGCTGTTGCCGGTGAGCAGGAGCGCGAGGAAGCCCCCGACAAGGCCGATTGGCACGACCGTCAGCACGATGAGCGTGGACTTGAAGCTGCCGAACTCGAGCACGAGCACGGCAAAGATCCCGAAGAGGGCCACGATGGCCGCCGTACCGACGCCACTGAAGGACTCGGACCCGGACTCGGCCTCACCGCCGAGGGCATAGCGATAGCCCCTTGGCCATTCGAATGCATCCAGCTCCCGCACGACTGCCGCGGTGACCTTGGCGGTGTTCAGGCCCCGCTCAACGTCGGCATCCACGGTCACTGACCGCTCGCGGTCGTACCGCTGGATCTGGGTTGGCGCCTTCTCGAATTCCAGCGTGGCCAGCTGCGACAGTGGCAACGCCTGCCCGCCGCCGCCTGGAATGCGGATCTCCGCGAGTGCGGAGAGATCCGGGCGGCCGCTTACCGGCGAGCGCACCACGATGCCGTACTGCTCGCCATCCGTTTCCTTGTACTTGCCGACCTCGATGCCGGAAACCGAGAGCCGCACCGCCTGATCGAAGGCCGCGGTCGGCACCCCGAGCTGGCTCGCCTTCTGCGGATCGACGGCCAGTCGCAGGTTCGTCCGCGGCACGCGCAACGGATTGTCCACGTCCCTGGTCCCGGGGACATCCCGCATCAGGGCCTCGACCTCCCGTGACAGGCTCTCCAGGGTCCCGAGATCGGGACCTATGATCCGGACGGCGATCGGCGCGCTGATCGGCGGACCGTTGACGAACTCATCCACCAGGATCCGGGCGTTCGGATACTCGGCCAGGTCGCGGCGCAAAACCTCGAGCTGACGGGGCGTGCCCCGGGTGCTGTAACGCTTCAGCTGCACGAAGACCTCGGCGTAGTTGGGTGCATCCTCCCTCGGCACCTGGTTGTAGAAGACCTGCGGATTGCCATGCCCGAGGTTGGCAAAGTAGCTCTGGACATCCGGGATGTTGCCGAGCCTCGCTTCCACGAAGCGCAGCGCCGCATCGGTTGCGGCAAGGCTCGAGCCATTCGGCGTCTCGATCTTGACCACGAATGCCGGCGTGTTGGCCTTCGGGAAGAGGCTCGAGCCGACTACAGGCACCAGCAGGGCCGTGAGGGCCAGCGAACCGCCGATGGCCGCCACAGCCGTGCCGACCGGGCGGGCCAGGCAGAACTCGAGCGCTGGCCGATACCAGCGCTCGATGAGGCCCATCAGGCGCCGCAGCGACTGGCTACCGTCGGTCTCCGCTGCCGGCTGCAGAACGCGGCTCGCGATGAAGGGGATGATGAACAGGGCAATGAGCAACGAGCCGGTGATGGTCGTGATGACCGTAGTGGGCAGGACCCGGATGAATTTCCCCGCCGTCTCGGGCAGCACCATCAGCGGCAGGAAGGCAAAGATCAGCGTGGCCGTGCATCCCAGGATCGCCTGGAAGATCTGCTGGGTCCCCTTCAGGGCTGCGTCGGCCCGGCTATAGCCCATCCTCAGGTGCCGGCTGATGTTCTCCACCACGACGATGGAGTCATCTACCAGCAGTCCGAGAGCCAGGACGAATCCTGCAATGGACAGCTGGTTTAGGGAGAAGCCCAGGAAATAGATGCAGGCCAGCCCGAAGGAAAGTGACAGCGGAATGGAGACCATCACAATCCCGGCCGCCCGCAGGCCGAGAGGCAGCAGCGTGATGCTGACCAGGGTGATCGCTATCGCGAGGTCCACTGACAGGCGGTTCAGGCGCCTTGCAACGTTCTGCGACTGGTCGAAACCCCATTCGAGCCTTATGCGGCCCGGGACCTGCGCCTGGAACTCATCCACCACGGCTGCAATCCCCTCGCGAACCTTGAGGATGTTGAAGCCGTCCTTCTGGTTCGCCGTGACGAACACCGCGCGCTGGCCATTGAAGCGGCCCAGGTAGCTCCAGGGCTGGTCGGCCCAGTACACCCGGGCGACGTCCCTGACGCGGGTAATGGCCCCGGCGCGGCCCGCAATGACGGTGTCCCTGACCTCGTCCAGGGACTGATAGCTCCCTGACGTCTTCAACGTGAAGCTGCGCGAACCCAGGTCGATCGTCCCGGCAGGCACGCCGCTGTTCTCACTCTGCAGGGCCTCCACGAGGGCACCGGGCGTGATGTTGAGCTCCGCCATCCGGCGCAGGTCGACTTCCACCCGCAACTCCCTCTCCGGAAGGGCCCAGCTCTCGGCCGTCCGCACGCCTTCAACCGTCTTGAGGCGATCCCGGAGGTCCCGGGCCAGGTCCTCGAGTTCACGGTACGTGGCGGTCTCGGAAACCAGGGCGAACTGGACCGTATTCACGAGCGCGGGACTGAACTTCCGGATCTCCAGCCGGGATATTTCGCCCGGCAGGCCGGCTCTCAGGGCGTTGACCTCCCGCTGGACCTCGTCGTACTTCTCGTCAGGGTCAGTGAATGCCTCGAACTTGATGACCACGAGCGCAACGTTGTCGCGGACCGTGCTTTCGATGTCCTTGACGTCGTCCAGCTCGGCAAGCTTGTCCTCGATGGGCTTGGCCACCAGTCGCTCGAGGTCGATGGGATCGGCGCCAGGAAGGATCACGGTGATGAAGAATGCCGAGATCTTGAAGTAGGGGTCTTCCTCGCGAGGGACGTTCACGAACGCGTAGACGCCCATCGCGACCAGGCACAGGAAGGCGACCAGCGTCGGCTGGAAGCGCCGGATGGGGTACTCGAGCAGGGTCATTGGGCGGCTGGCGACGGCGGCGGCACGACCTGGATCTTCTCGCCATCCTCCAGGTAGAGGGCACCGTCGGTGACGACGGTCTCGCCAGCCCTCAACCCGCCGGCGATGGCGACAGCCATGGGCGCGATGAAGGCAACCTGCACCGGGCGCCGGCGCGCGGCGCCGTCCTCGATGACGAACACGGCAGCCTGATCGCCGTCCGCCTCGATCACCGCTGCAATAGGCGCGTAGGGCAAGGTGGATTCACTGGCAGCCGCAGGATCAATCCGCAGCCTGGCCGACAGGCCGCTTACCAGCCGGACCGGGGCCGGAGCCAGTTCGACCTCGATGTCGAACAGGCCGCTCGCCGCATCCGCCGCCCCCGGCAGCACCGTCACCCGGCCCGCGAACACCTGCCCGGGGAATGCATCGGTGGTGACGCTCGCGGGATCGCCCAGGCGCAGCCGGACCACATCGCGGTCCGAGAGCGCGGCGCGGACGATGTATCCGCCGGCTTTCGGGCCCACGACGAGGACGGCCTGCCCCGCCTGGACGAACTCCCGCTCCTCGACCAGCTTCCGGAGCACGATCCCGTCACGAGGCGCCGCAATGGCCGAGAAATTCCGGTTGAACTCGGCGGCTTTCAGCGCGGCCCGGGCCACGGCGGCCTGGGTGCGGAGGGCCTCCAGTTCCTCCTCGCTGATGACCTCGTCGGCGCGCAGCCTGGTGCTGCGGGCCAGGTCCCTCCCGGCCTTGTCGGCCAGTTGCCGGGCCTGTTCCAGCTGGGCATCGACCTCGGCAAGTTCCAGTGCCGCCAGTTCCTGGCCCGCGCTGACCGCCTCGCCCTCATTGACAACAATCTTGCGGACGATGCCCGCAATCTTGAACGACAACCGCAGTTCCTCCCGGGTCGTGATCACGCCGCTCGTCAGGACGGGCGGCTGTGCCGGACCGGTGGTCACGGTGGTGGCGCCCACCCGGGTGGGCGGACGGGCCGGTGCCGTCTCCGTCGGCCCGCAGGCAGCGGCCAGCAGGGCCAGGACCATGGCCGCCACCGTAGCGGAAATGCGCCGACTGTCGCGCAATGCAGGGCTCGCGGGGCTCATCGGGTTGGCACTCCATCAGGAAGCCGCAGGGGATTGACGGCTGTGGCATAGGCCAGCTCCGCCTGCCTGGACAGCAGCGCAAACCGGGTGAGATTCAGGTTGAGCTCGGCGCCGGTGAGCGCGTTTCGCGCATCGAGGAAGACCACCTGATTGATCACGCCGAGATCCCGCTTGCTGCTCGCGATGCGGAAGCCCGCCTGCGCAGCCTCCGCCCGCGCCTCGGCGGTGGCCAGGGAATCGGCTGCCGTGCGCAGCCGGTCCAGGGACTGCTGGACCTCCAGCTCGATCTGCCGGGCGGATTCCTCGCGCCGGACCGCTGCCTGCCGGGCGATGGCGCGGGCCGCATCCACCCGCGAGCGAATGGCGCCGCCGT
>CAZTGY010000101.1:0-8769 GCA_964613445.1 uncultured Chromatiaceae bacterium
CCGCAGCTGCCGGCCTGGCCAGTTGCGGCGGTGGCGGTGGTGGTGGTGGCGGCTCGACCGCTGGCCCCTTCGGCATCGATGTGCGACCGGTGAACCTCACGTGCCTGGCGCCGGACCGCTCTGGTGGCAGCATCACCGTGACGACCGTCGACGCCTTCCCCGCGGCGCCCGCCTTCGACCAGCCCACCAAGATCCTCCAGGCACCCGGCGACGGCGCCCGCTGGTTCGTGCTGGAGAAATCGGGCCGCATCCGGGTGTTCAACGCCGGCAACCCGGCGGCCGCAACCACCTGGCTCGACTACTCCACGCTGGTGAATGCCAGTGGCGAGGGCGGGATGCTGGGAATGGCATTCCATCCCGACTACCCGGCAACCCCACAGGTCTTCGTGTCCTACACCACCGGCAGTCCGATGGTCTCGCGGGTCTCCCGGGTGATCCTGGACAACACGACCACACCCGGCGTGACCACGGAGCAGGTGCTGCTCACGGTCGACCAGCCCTTCAGCAACCACAATGGCGGCGACATCGCCTTCGGGCCGGACCGCTACCTGTATTTCGGGCTCGGTGACGGCGGCAGCGCCGATGATCCGTTCGACTACGCCCAGGACGACACGCGCCTGCTCGGCAAGATGCTGCGCATCGACGTGGTGGGCGTCGCCTGGCCATCGCCCGGGTACCGGATTCCGGCGGGCAATCCCTTCGCCGGCAACGCGAAATGCGGGCCCGCCGCCAACGGGGCCAGCTGCCCGGAGATCCATGCCAGCGGCCTGCGCAATCCGTGGCGCTGGAGCTTCGACGGGCCCACCGGCGACCTGTGGCTCGGTGACGTGGGGCAGAACGCCCGCGAGGAGGTCAACCGCATCGAGCAGGGCGGAAACTATGGCTGGGACTGCCGGGAGGGCTTCATCAGCGGGCCGTCGGGCTGCAGTCCGGCCGGCCTGATCGAGCCGCTCCACGACTATCCCCACGCCAATGGTGACAACTCGGTCACCGGTGGCTTCGTCTACCGTGGCAACAGCCTGCCGGCGCTCCGGGGCCGCTATGTCTTCGGTGATTTCGGGTCCGGGCGGATCTGGGCCCTGGAGGACGACGGCCAGGGCGGCTACAGCAGCCGTGAACTCGTCGACACGCCATACAACATCAGCGCCTTTGCCCTGGGCGTGGACGGGGAGCTCTACTTCGCGGATTACAGCAACGGCCGGCTCCGGCGCCTCGGGGGTTCGGGCGGCGGCGCGGACCCCGTTCCCGCGAACCTCGCCGACACCGGCTGCGTGGACCCGTCCGATCCCACCCGGCCTGCCGCCGGCCTGATCCCCTACACGGTGAACGCGCCTTTCTGGTCGGACGGCGCCGACAAGGAGCGCTACCTTGCAGTGCCCGATGGCGCGCGCATCGGCAGGACGGCGGCAGGGGACTTCGACTTTCCGGCGGGCTCGGTGCTCCTCAAGTCGTTCCGCCTGGGCGGCCGGCTGATCGAGACGCGCCTGCTCATGCGGCACCCGGACGGCGAGTGGGCGGGTTACACCTACGAATGGAACGATGCGGAGACGGCCGCCACCCGCGTCACGGGCGGCAAGACCCGCCAGGTGGGCATGCAGACCTGGATCTATCCCAGCGAGGGGGAGTGCATGCTGTGCCACACATCCGCTGCGGGCTTCTCGCTCGGCCTGGAAATCGCCCAGCTGAATGGGCCTCTGGCCTATCCCGGCTCGGGCGTGACGGCCAACCAGCTGGCCACGCTGGAGCACATCGGCCTGCTCGCACCAGCGCTCCCGGGTCCGCCCGACACGCTCCCCGCGCTGACGGATCCCGCCGACGCCAGTGCTCCGCTGACGGATCGGGCCCGGGCCTGGCTGCACACGAACTGCGCCCAGTGCCACCGGCCGAACGGACCGACGCCGACCAGCCTGGACCTGCGCGCAACCACCACCCTGGCCGGGATGAACGCCTGCGACGCGCCGCCCCAGGCGGGTGACCTCGGGATCAGCGACCCGCGGCTGATCGCTCCCGGCGCGGCCTCCCGTTCGGTCCTGCTCGCCCGCGTGAATCGCCGGGACGCCAACGGCATGCCGCCCACAGGCTCCGGCGAGGTCGACAGCAGTGGCGTGATGCTGCTGACCGACTGGATCAACTCACTCAGCGGCTGCCCGTAGGAGCGCTCAGGTGTCCAGCTTCCGCGGCAGGTCCAGGGCAGGCTCCGCGCCCCGGACGATCTCGCCCTTGCCCAGCTTGGAATGCCGGATGCCGTACAGGAAGTAGACGATGATCCCGCCGGCGAGGTAGATCATGAAGAAGCGTCGGGTGTGGGCGCTCGCCATCAGCGACATCAGCAGGAAGATGCACATCAGCGCACCAAGGATCGGCGTGAACGGGAAGAGGGGCGTCCGGAACGGGCGCTTCAGCCCCGGCGCCGCGTAGCGCAGGTAGAGCACCGTGATGCACACGATGGAGAACGCCGCCAGCGAGCCCACGTTGGTCAGATCCGCGAGGGAGCCGAGCGACATCAGGCCGGCAAAGCCTGCGGCAATCGCGCCGACGACCAGAGTATTGATCCACGGCGTGCGGAACCTGGGGTGCACGGCCGCGAGTGGCGCAGGCAGCAGGCCGTCCCGCGCCATCGTGTAGAAGATCCGGGTCTGCCCGTACAGCAGCACGAGCATTACCGAAGAAAGGCCTGCAAGGGCGCCGACCTTCACCAGGATGGCGAACCAGGGCAGGCCGATCAGGTTGACGGCCTTCGCGATGGGTGCCGGATCGTCGAGCTCGGTGTAGGGCACGATGCCCACGAGCACGGCGGCAGTGAGGATATAGAGGACGGTGCAGATCAGCAGCGAGCCCAGGATGCCGATCGGCATGTCCTTGGCCGGATTCCGGGACTCCGCTCCCGCCGTTGATACCGCCTCGAAGCCGATGTAGGCAAAGAAGATGGTGGCCGCCCCCGCAATCAGGCCGCCGATGCCGTACCGGGACGTGTTCTGGGCCGTCATGACATCCACCAGCGCCCGCCAGATGTCCGCCCAGAAGCCCCGGGGCGTCCCGGGCGGTGGCTGCGGGATCTCCGCCGGAACCAGCGGCACCCAAAGGTCAGGGTTCACGAAGAAGCTGCCGATCACGATGAAGGCAACGACCACCGAGAGCTTGATGGCGACGACGATGTTGTTGACGGTGGTCGATTCCGATATGCCGATGACCAGCAGTGTGGTTACGGCCAGTATGGCCAGGGCGGCGGGCAGGTTGACGACCCCGGTGGCAATGACCACGCCCGCTTCCTTGATCTCGACCCCCGGCGCCGCAGTGAATGCCGCGGGGATATGGACGCCAACGTCATGCAGAAGGCTCACGAGGTAACCGGACCACCCGACTGCCACCGTGGCGGCGGCGAGCCCGTACTCGAGCACGAGGAGGAGTCCCATGACCCAGGCGGCCAGTTCGCCCATTGCCGCGTAGGAATAGGAATAGGCCGACCCGGAAACCGGCACCGCGGACGCCAGCTCCGCGTAGCAGAGCGCCACGAAAGTGCAGAGGAGGCCCGTGATGATGAAGGAAATCATGATGCCCGGGCCGGCGAAATTCGCCGCCGCCCGGCCGGTGAGCACGAAGATGCCGGTGCCGATGATGCAGCCTATCCCGAGCAGGACCAGGTTGAGCGCGCCAAGGCTCCGTTTGAGCTCGCCCTGGGCGTGCTCGGCGTGCATCTGCGCCACCGACTTGCGGATGAAAAGGCGGCGCAGGCCCTTGGCCCGCCCGGGTGTGCCCACAGAACCTGAAACTTCAGACATGCTTTCTTTCCTGTACCTGGATGCGGAATCCGGCTGGATTCTATGCGGCTTGCAGGGACTCCGTGAGCTTTTGGGTATGGCACCTGGCGGGGCGGAGCGGCTCAGGGAGCCTTTTGCGGTGCTTTGTACAGGGCCGGCCCCGGGGTCCGGCCATCGCATCGGCCGGAAGCCCATGCTAGAGTCGGATCGTAGGCTAGATCTCGGGTTGCAGACCCGCTTCCGGGCCGCTGTTGTTCTTCTGGAGAGGCTAGGCGCTCGCTTTCCGATTGGCGGTTATCTCCGCACTCCACCGAAGCCGCGCGCAACGATCTTTCATCCCTCCCGTGCACTTTTCCCCCCGGATTCTCGGACCATGGACGTGAGCCCCGCTCGCGCCTTTGCCTCGTCGATGCTGCTCTGTGCCGCTCTGGCATCCCCCGCCATCTTGCCAGCCCTGGCCGCCGAGCCGGCACCCGTCATTGCCAAGGGCAAGAAGGTGGACATCGAGTACACCCTCAGCCTCGACGACGGCTCGACCGTGCAATCGAATGTGGGCGGTCCCCCGTTGTCCTTCGTGGCGGGCGAGGGTCAGATCATCCCCGGTCTCGAGGCAGCCCTGGAGGGCAAGGCCGCCCGTGAACGCGTGAAGGTCAAGATTGCGCCTGAGGAGGCCTACGGGCTCACTGATCCGCAAAAGGTGCAGGAAGTTCCGCTCGACAAGATCCCGGAGGATGCGCGCAAGGTGGGAACGCTGCTGAGCGCGCAGGGATTCGACGGCCCGATCCGGGTCGCCGAAGTACGCCCCGACGTGGTGGTTCTGGATTTCAACCACCCGCTCGCGGGCAAGGCGCTGACGTTCGACGTGCTCGTGCTGTCCATCAACTGAGGAGTTAAGGGTACCCGTCATGACCAGGATTTACGTAGGCAATCTGCCATATACCGCCGATGAGGAATCGGTTCGTGCGCTGTTTTCGCAGCACGGCACCGTGGACGCCGTGCGGTTGATCAACGATCGCGAGACTGGCCGCTTCCGCGGCTTCTGTTTCGTCGAGATGCCGGAGTCGGACGCGCAGAACGCGATTGCGCGCCTGAACGGCCACGACATGGAGGGCCGACAGCTGCGCGTGAACGAAGCGCGCGAGCGTGAAGGTGGCGGCGGTGGCGGTGGCGGTGGCGGCGGCGGTCGTGGCCGCGGCGGTTACGGCGGCGGCGGTGGTGGCGGCGGTTACGGTGGCGGCGGTGGCCGCGACGGTGGCGGTGGCTACGGCGGTGGCGGTGGCCGGGATGGCGGCGGCGGTGGCCGCGGCCGCGGCGGACCGCGCTACTGAGCCACCTGCTCTGATGGACGGCCGGTTGCGGTGCCTTCGCAACCGGGCTCTGCAGGGGGACTGGTTTCGATCACCCGCCGGCTGTGCCGGCGGGTATCTCCCCTGTCTGCATGGGTTCCATGGTGGGCCCGCCAGGACTCGAACCTGGAACCAAGAGATTATGAGTCTCCTGCTCTAACCATTGAGCTACAGGCCCCCAGCCGGGATTCTACCAGCTGCGCCTCAGCCGCCGGTTATTGGCCCCGGGGCCTTGGCCCGGACTACACTTACGCGCTATGGCCAATCGCACTGCCGATCTTCCGCCGCTGCCCGGATTCCCCGGGGTCATTCGTGAGCTCCGCCATCAGGAGGCGATGCGCCAGGGCCTCGGTCTCGCGCTCATGCCGGTCTTCGCCTGGCTGTCCAGCCCCACGCCCGCCCTGTTCATGGCCGGCGCGTTCATCGTCGTGCTGGGGTGCATGGTGCGCGTCTATGCCTCCGGCTACATCGTCAAGAACAAGCAGCTGGCGACCGATGGGCCCTACTCGCTGGTCCGCCATCCCCTGTACACGGGCAACCTCCTGGTGCTCATCGGCTTCACGCTCGCCTGTGGCCAGTGGTGGGCGCCGCTCGTGGCGATCGCCTTCTGGTGGTTCTATTACCCGACGGCCATCAGCTACGAGGATCGCAAGTTGCACCGGATCTTCGGCGAGCCCTGGGAGCAGTGGAGTCGTAGCGTTCCTGCCGTCATCCCCCGGCGGTTTTGGCCGGCCGGTCCGGCCAGCTGGTCGCTCATGACGTCCGTGCGCCAGAACGCCGAGCCCGTCGTGATTGCGTTCACGCTGGTCTGCATCGGCTGGATCGGCGCGCGGGTCTAGCCGTGCCTGACCCGGGTCCCGGGCAGTTCCTGAGTCGTGGCTACCAGGGCGCCGTCTTCCTGCGCGGCACCGGAGCCGACCGGCGGGTAATCAAGCAGGCCATGGGTGGCGCGATCGCGCGCCGCCTGCGCATCGCGATGCTGCGCCGGGAGCACGCCGCCTACGGGCGGGTGACCGGGATCCCGGGCATTCCCCGCTGCCACGGACTGCAGGACGATGGCAGCCTGATCCTCGAATATCTGCCGGGCGAGGCATACCGGGAAACCGTGCCCGCGCTGCGTGGGCACCGGGAGCGCTTCTTCCGGGAGCTACGCAACCAGATTCTTGCGATCCATGCCGTGGGCGTCGCCCATGCGGATCTCAAGCGGCGGGGCAACATCCTCATCAGTGCCGGTGGCGATCCGATCATCCTGGACTTCGGCTCGGCGGTGCTCCGGAACGCCGACGGCGGCTGGTGGAACCGCCTGGTGTTCCACCAGGCCTGCCGCATGGACATGAATGCCTGGGTGAAGCTGAAGTATCGCCGCCAGTACGACCAGCTCGAGCCCGAGGACCGGCAGTTCTACCAGCCGACCCTCTTGGAGGCCGTCGCCCGGGTCATCCGGCGCGTGTGGCGCAAGCTGTCCGGCAGGCGCCTGCGGAAGGCGTGGCGACAGAAGCGCCAGGCCCGCCGGCAACGGGAAGGGCAGCCGGGGGCGCCCTGAATCAACCCGGCGAATCCCCCGGTTCCGGCGGCGGGGCCTGGCCACCGGGCTGGCGCTCCGGGGAACGCTTGCGCACCGAGCAGATCCGCCCGTGGTTGCCTGCCACCCGCACGTCGAAACGCCGGCCGTCGGCTTCCACGAATACCCGGTAGCCGGGCGTGATCACCTGCGCATAGGCCATGCCGGGTTGCGGGCATCCCAGGCTGGCGTCAGGGAAATCCCGGGCCTCGGTGCTGACGACGCGGGCCCCGGCGGGCGGGATGCGGAGGGCATGGGCCACGGCCTGCAGGGCTATGTCCCCCGGACCGGCCGGCAGGGGCTCCGCCGCGCCAGCGGGGCCTGACAGGGCCGCGAGTCCCAACAGTGCAGGTGCTATCGGGCGGAGCGCCAGGTCACGGAGCAGCGCCGCCTGACGGAGTAGCCTGCTCACTCCGATCTCACCCATGCCCGCCATGATAATCCTCCTGACCCGCCTGGCCGTCCTGACCGTGATTGCCACCACCCTGGCGACGGCCGCGGCCCTGGGTGCCCGCGCTGGCTGGCCGCTGGAGCTGTTCTCCCACTTTCCCGTCCAGTACCTGGTTCTGCAGTTCGTGGCCGTTGCGGCCTGCCTCGCTGTCCGCCAGTGGCCCTGGGTGCTGGTAGGGCTGGTAGCCGCGGTTCCCAACCTGCTTGCCGTGGGACCCTACCTGCCGGGACTGGCCTCCGGGCCTGGCGCGATGCTGGCACGCGCCGAGGGCGCACGGGGCCCCGTACGGCTGATAGCCGCCAACGTCCTGTACCGGCAGGAAGATGCGGCGGCCACACAAGCCTATCTCGACAGCCAGTCAGCCGATCTCGTGGTGCTCTCCGAGTTCACGCCGCGCTGGCGGGAGAAACTGCGTGGCCTCGAGCGGGCCTATCCCCACTTCGTCCTCCGTCCCCGGCTGAACCCGTGGGGGATAGCCGTGTACTCAAGGTACCCGTTGCTCGAGATCGAGGACCTGGACCTGGGGGATGACGCGAGTTCCCAGCTCCGCATGCTGGTCGAGCTGCCAGGCGGCCTCGCCGAGGTCTACGCGGTGCACCTGGCATCGCCGTCCACCCCCCGTCAGGCGGCGAGGAGGATCACGCAATTGCGCAGGCTGGCGGCGCGGATCGCGGCCGCCGATCCGGGCTTGCCCCGGATCGTGGCCGGCGATTTCAACACCACGCCCTACTCGCCTTACTTCCAGGACCTCCTGCGTGATGCGCATCTCAGTGACGGGCGGCGGCCGTTCGGGCTCCACGTGACCTGGCCCGCCTGGCCTGTGCCCGTGTGGATTCCGATCGATCACTGCCTGGTCGACGGCCCGCTCATCGTGACGCGCGTCGCAACCGGACCGCCGATCGGGTCGGATCACCTGCCGCTCGAGTGCAGCTTCACGTTATAGTCCTGATTGTGCGGGGAATCGCAGCGTCCAGGCCGATGGAGCCCGACACTGCACCATTCGGGCGGGCGGTTGTGCACCCATGAGCATCGTTTCCGACATCCTCGGCATCTTCTCGGCGCTGTTCGTCATCGCACTCGGCCTGGGGGCGCTGGCCCTCGCCGTGATGTACGTAGTCGACATCACGCAGACCACCCATGCGATACGCCGCAACTACCCGGTTGTCGGCCGCTTCCGCTACGCCTTCGAGACCATGGGGGAGTTCTTCCGCCAGTACTTCTTCGCGATGGACCGTGAGGAGCTGCCGTTCAATCGAGCCGAGCGTGCCTGGGCCTACCGGGCTGCCAAGGGCGTGGACAGCACGGTTGCCTTCGGCTCGACCCGCGATCTCCGCCCAGCCGGGACGGCGATCTTCGTCAACGACCCGTTTCCGGGGCTGGATGCGGATAACCGGCCCACGGCGCCCGTCACCATCGGACCGTATTGCCGCACGCCTTACACCACCGACCGCTTCTTTCACATCTCAGCCATGAGCTTCGGCGCCATCTCGAGGCCGGCGGTGATTGCCCTGTCCCGGGGCGCCAAAGCGGCGGCCTGCTGGCTCAATACCGGGGAGGGCGGCCTGGCCCCGTACCACCTCGAAGGTGGCGCCGACGTCGTCTTCCAGATGGGGACCGCCAAGTATGGCGTTCGTGATGCCGATGGGGAGCTCG